>NZ_JBHFNP010000039.1:0-5992 GCF_041929235.1 Microseira sp. BLCC-F43 | reverse complement strand
ACATCATGATTATGAGATGGAATGAACTGATAGACAGAGGATGGTTGAGTCATTTTGGTCCGGGTTTTAAAATGTGCAAGGAAGGCGATATAAAATTAATTATCGCTTAATAGAATATAGAAAGTTAAGATGAGATTTTAGAACATAGGAATTGAGTGAATTTTTTATGATCGACCAGCTAGCAATTAGTAACCTGAAGTATGATGACAAAAAAACAAAAGCAATTATTGCTAATTTAATAGTTCTAGGGATTTTCGGCATTATTCCCATATTGTTCCGATGGAGTCAAATCGAAATCAACGCCAATGTTACAATTTTCAACCGTTGTTGGATAGCGGCCTTAATATTTGGACTGTTGCAAGAAGTTACGCTTGTTGTGGATCGGCGTGGGTTCTGCTTTGAACCCACGCTCAAGCAGTCACTCGATAAAAAACAAATTTTCCTCCTAGTGGTGACATCAGTAGTTTGCTTCGCTACACAGTTTTTATGGGCTGTGTCAGTGACTCAGACCAGTATTGCTAACGCAGCATTGATACATAGCTTGACTCCACTTTTCACGACACTGGGGGGATGGCTACTGTTTAATCAACGTTTTAATTATAAATTTTTAACTGGTCTGGGGATCGCCACTATAGGAACAATCGTCTTGGGGTTCGGTGATTTACAAATTGCTTCTGTTAAACTCCAAGGTGACTTACTGGCTTTGCTCTCCGCCGTTTTCTGGAGTGCTTATCTTTTGATTGTTGAAAAACTGCGGACGCAATTAACAGTTACAACTATCATGAATTGGATTTGTAGGATTCAAACACTTTTGTTTGGAGTGGTGATATTGATCGCTGGCGATGAATGGTTTCCCCACTCTAGGAATTGTTGGCTAACTGTTATTGCTTTGGGTTTAACTATTGTTGTCGCTCATGGGCTACTTGCATACAGTCTCAAACACTTGTCTTCTAGCCTTGTTGCCATGTTTAATCTGTTAGATCCGGTTGTGACTGCTTTTTTAGCTTGGCTGATTTTTGCAGAGACTTTGAGTTGGTTGAACTTGGTAGATTTTGTTGTTATCATACTCGGTATTTACCTGGCTTTAACCAGTAAGAAAGGAATTGAAGGGCAAGCGGTCGAATTTCCAAAAATGTCTTCAAAACCAATCAATCAAGCATAGTAGTTACTGTTGGCTCGGTTCTGCTGCACGCGGGAATTTTTGTGATTAAGTTGGTATGGTAAAACATACAGGAGTTGTATAATGTCCGGTTGCATCGGTAGCGCGGTGAGCAGGTAAGCAGGTGAGCAGGTGAGCAGGTGGGAGGAAAAAAACAGCTTTTCGCACAATCGACTATATGCAATCTATGCAACCGGACATGATATCACACCCCCACCATACACTACCGATGCCTAAGGACATGATATCAGTCTTGTTTGATGGGTGAATGAATCCGATTTAAGTCGGGAACAGAGGTGTGGTTACAATCATATGATGAGGCGATAATTTTCAAGTCTCTCCCTAAACTTTGTGCAGCTCGAATCGCCTTTCCTGCCCAATATCCCGGAGCGTTAAATATTTTTCCCACCACAGGACTTTAGACTTATCCAGACTTTTCAAGTCTTCAGGGGTATTGTAATTAAACAAAGCCTGAATCCCCGCAATTCTAAGCTACTACGCATTTAAATCCAATAAAGAGGCGGGCAATACGTCCCACCCCACAAGAAGAAGGGAAAATTTGACTCTCAAATTAGGTGCTCCCGCAGCTTATTGCGGGGATTCAGGCTCTACTTGCAACTCAATACAGACTAGGATTAACGACCACGACGGCGTTTCCGTTGCCGCTTCAATGCCTTGAGGGATTGCCGCCCAATGCCAGAGAGAAGGTTATCTGAGGTGGCGCCGCCTGCACCTGGCTCATCCGATGCACATTCCAGGGGCGTGATCTTGGAGAAATCCGAGTAAGGCAGAGGACAATTTCCAGCATCATCATTGGGTTGTGGAACTGTACCTGCTTCGATCGCATCCCGTGCTGCCAACACCAACCGAATCAACTCATCCATCACCAAAGGTGTAATGTTGACATTCATGGGATAAGCCTTCACCGCATAGATGAAACCAGGTTCAACCTTCTCATCTGGATAATCCGTGGGACGGAAACCACTGGTGTAGCTGATGTAGGGCGCGTAACTGCCTTCGAGCAACTTACCTTCCCGGTGCCACTGCCAGAGCAGATCTGCCACATTTTTCTGCAATTCGTTATTGGCTTCCAGTTCTGTCTTCGCAGCGGGATTGGTCAACTCCCTTTTATATTGAGCTTCCGCATCAACTCCCTTTTTTTGACATACTCCCCCGCGTGAACGACGGGGGATTCTAGTTCGTGGTTCACAGAAGTCTGCTTGCTAAATCTGGTTGCCCATCAATAGTAGAGGCAGTCTTCTCCCCGCGCTTTCCCTCAAAGGAGGCAGATTCCTTTTGCCCAAAGGTACTGTTTTGCCATTCAATCCCTAGAATCCCCATCCCCTTTTTCAAGATATTTAACGCGGCATTTGTATCGCGACAAATTTCTATCTTGCAGTGAGGACATGAGTGAGTTCTGGTGCTTAATGACTTTTTCACTCTCGTACCGCAATTAGAACAATCTTGGGAAGTATAGTGAGGCGATACCGCAACTACAGCCTTGTCCCAGATTTTTCCGTAGTAGTCTAACCATTGAGTGAATTGATACCAACTCGCATCAGAAATTGACTTAGCCAAATGATGATTCTTGACCAGATTTGACACCTTTAAATCTTCGTAGACAATTACATCGTTAGATGCCACTACGCACCGAGCAGTCTTGATTGCCCAGTCTTTACGCTGTCTCTGAATTTTTAGGTGAATTTTACCTAATCTGATTCTGGCTTTGTGGTAGTTATTTGATTGGGGTTTTGCTCGCTTGACAAATTTCTTGCCCAGCCGTCGTTGCTGTTTTTTCAGGCGTTTTTCTGATTGGCGAAGATATTGAGGATATATGACAGCATTATCGTTCTGATCGGAGTAGAAATACTTTAATCCCAAGTCTAATCCTAATACATTACCCGTATATTCTCCCTGCTCTTTACGGTCAGCGTCAAAACAGAATTGTGCATAGTAGCCATCGGCTCTACGCACCACGCGAACGCGGTTTATCTTAAATCGTAATAGGTCTTCCCTAGTTTCTTTGTTGCAGTATAGAGAAAAAGTACCAGAATTAAAACCATCGGTAAAAGCAATGGTCATACAGTCTGACGACAATTTCCAACCAGACACCTTGTACTCTACAGAGCGACAATGTTTTTTGAACTTAGGATAGCCTTTTTTCTGCTCCTTTTTTTTGCACCGACTGTAGAAACTAGAGATAGAAGCCCATGCTCTTTCTGCACTAGCTTGACGAGCCGCTGAGTTTAATTTATTGGCAAAAGGAAACTCTTTGGCGAGGTCTTTGCAAAGCGCATATAAATCAGCTTTACCTACACCCTGATTATCCATCCAGTACCGGATTGCTTTATTTCTGATGAATTGAGCTGTACGAATGGCATCATCAAGAGCGAGGTATTGCTGTTTAGTTCCGTTTAGTAGTTTGGCTTCTCTGACTATCATTCTTTCTTTTTATCACAAAAGATACTGGATAAAAATAAGATTTGTTAAAAAGCCGTCCTCGAAGGACGGGGCTTTAAACCCAAATTTTTGGTAAACCCGGAACAGGGTAACGAAACCTGAATCTTCTTCGTTGACACAGACTACCGTTGGCTCGTTCTTAATCACCTGATCGCGCAGGTAGTGTTGCAGTTCCAGGATGCCTCCCAGAATCGAGCGAAATCCGTTATAGCCCATGAATTTCAGCGTCGCCCAAGCTGCCATTGAGTAAGAACCGGAACGGGAAACTTCCAAGGTATAGAGTCCGGGGTTGTAGCAGGTACGAGCTTGGAGATAGGCAGAACCCGGGCGACTCAGGAGTTCTTGGAAGCGATGCAGATCGCGAACCATAACGACGCTGCAATTGTAGGTTGACCAACCTGTCTTGTGGAAATCGCAGCCAATCGCATCGGCGTGGACTACTTTGCTGATGGCGTTGTAGTTTTTCTCGATATCAGCTAAAACCTTTGGTGCAAAGCCCAAGGGATTCGCCTCGAATTCATACCCTTTGAAGGTGAGCCAAGACCACCCAATCACTGCGTCGGCGTAGATCAGGGGTCGTCCAACACCGTCGGGATGGTTTTCCAGGGGATAGAGTTCATCCACCAACTTTCTGATCTCCTCGATCGGATCGACCGCAAAAGCATCCGTTGTGCCCATTGTGCAGACGATCGCAGCAATCGGTGTTCCCGCAGCATGGAGTTCTCGCACCACCGATTCCAGGTGTTCAAAATCCATTGCATTGGTCTCATCGGTGTCGATGTCGATGAAATTTTCCATACCCAGACCAGTCCAGTCTGTGGAGTTCATTTTGCAGTAGTGACCCTGCTGAGACACCAACACCTTGGCATCGGTGCGAATGCCATTACACCGGGAATCCATGCCCAAACAACTGGTCAAAGCGTATTTAATGCCATAAAAATAGCAGCCCGATCCGCCAAAGGTGAACAGACCACCTGCCTTGTTTGTATCCCAGCCAATCAGATCCGCCAGGATTGCAGAGGTCTCCATTTCAGTCCGCTCCACATCCCAGGCATACTCCCCTTCAATGATGTTGGGGCTAAAAACCTGGGTCATCATCGCGGCAACGATCGCAGCGGTGTTAGCAGGCGGAATCACGTTCGCCATCACCAGCGGATGGTTCCAGTTGGGCATTCCCTTAAATAGATCGGCAGCTTGTTGCAGCACCTGCGACACCGGAGCCATGTTTTCCCCCAGTCTGGCTTTGGTAACATCGCCATAGTGAGGACCAGAGGGATCGCCCCCAGATAGCCTGGGGTTGTTGCGGGGGAAGAAGTGGGTTTGGGGGGTTTGAGGCGATCTAGATAACGAATTGCTTCACCCACCAGATTGGCAAACGGATCCGAGGTATCTGTGGAATAGTAGGTCGGGAAGGCGCTCTGCATGTCTGCACGTAAAGTAGCCCACCGGGGCGCACTGGCTTGCACACTGCCATCTTTGTTCCAATGGTCCGCAAATTTAGAAACCATAGTTGACTCCTACATGAATTTCAGACATTCAAATATCGCCATATTTGTAGGGCGGGCATTGCCCACCTGCAGGCACGATTGACGATGGGATCGTAAAGAAGCTAGGAAAACTAACAACTTGAGTTATTTATCGAGTTATTAGCCATGGTTCTATTTGATTTTCCTCATGCTAATCTTTCCCGCTAATATTCAAGACAATCCATAGGAACATTGCTATTGCAATCCCTATTTTGCTCGAACAATTAATGAGAATAAACTCCCTAAATTCCAGTCATATTTTTCCGAAAAAATCCATCCGCAGCCAAATCTAGCACGATTATCCCAATTTTCAGCTAACCGCAATTATTGTTAACAACACTTCCAATAAATTTATTTTAGATTGATATATGTTTAAGCCCTTTGAAGAGGACAAGGGGACACGGGGAGACGGAGACGCGGGGAAACCCCCACGGATAAATCCGGGGGATTCAAGCAAGGAAGAATTTCTTTTCTCTCCACGGATAAATCCGGGGGCAAGTGACCAGGTGCAGAGATCTTGAGAATGGTTGGGTTTTGATAGCTTGGGGGTCAGGTTTGTAGACTGTCCAAACTGCGGTAAGCAACACGATCGCGATATCAACGCTGCGATCAATATCAAGCATGAAGGGAAAGCGGATTTTGGCATTGGGAACCAGTGCTACTGCTTCTTGTGGGTATGTACGACCAAAACGACCGGGACGTAAAAGATCCACGGTCGTGGAGGCGATTCCCAGTGAAGGAAGAAGCCCCCACCATACCTGAAAGGTTGGTGGTGGGTAGTTCACACTCAGTACTCAGTACCGACTAGGCAGTCCACTTTTGAGCTACAAGTTCGGCTAAATCAACA
>NZ_JBHFNP010000038.1:0-30936 GCF_041929235.1 Microseira sp. BLCC-F43 | reverse complement strand
AGGTTTTGGTTGTTGTCGAGTCGCAAGACCGGGCTTCATCCAAGCGAAAGCGTTAACTCGGATTGACCAAAAGTTACACCGCCGACTTATACTTAGCTCCTTTTCCCTCTGGGTAGGTTTGTCTAGGTTTTTCCAAGCGGTATCTCTGGCATGGACTGGAAAAAACAGTTACCGATCTGGAAAAAACAAAAAGAAACGGAATGGCTCAAAGAAACCTATTCTCAGTGCTTACAGCAAGCGGTACTGAATCTATCGCCAGCCTTCGTTAACTTTTTCCAGAAACGAGCGGGTTATCCACAATTCAAAAGCCGACACGGTAAAGAGTCGTTACAGTATCCCGCCAACGTCAAAATCGTTGATGGCGCGGTTAAATTCCCGTTTCTGGGAGAGATCCGAGCCAACCTTCATCGACAGTTTGACGGTCAACTCAAGACGGTAACGATCGCCAAAACCAAGACCGATAAATACTACGCTTCTTTACTTTTCGAGGATGATAAGCCTGAATCGGTGGTATCTTCCCTTGGGAAAGCCATAGGAATCGATCTCGGTTTAACCCATTTCTGCATTACCAGTGAAGCGAGTAAATACGATAATCCACGTCATTTTAAAAAGCAAGAGCGGCAGCTAAAAAGAAAACAGCGAAAGCTTTATCGAAAACAGAAAGGGAGTAATTCACGGAATAAGGCAAGAAAACTCGTGGCGATATCGCACGAGAAGATCGCCAACTCCCGTCAGGATTTGCTACATAAACTATCTCGGAAAATCGTCAACGAGAACCAAGCGATCGTTTCCGAGAATCTGAACGTTAAGGGCATAGTCAGAAATCACAATCAAGCGTTGGCTATCAGTGATTGTGGTTGGTCTATGTTCTTAAACTTTATCGAGTATAAAGCCAAAAGGGACGGAAAGACTTTTCTAGAGATAGATCGGTTTTTCCCATCCTGGAAAACCTGTAGCGTCTGTCTGAACATCGTTGATAGTTTGCCCCAAGATATTCGGTCTTGGGAGTGTCCGCACTGCCATACAAGACATGACCGGGACGTGAACGCCGCTATCAACAAACGAGATGAAGGCTTACGGTTACTCGCCTCTGGAACGGGGGCGACTGCTGATGGAGGGAATGTAAGACCAAATCGGGGGCGAAAGTCTTCCGTGGCGGTTGTTCCCCGTGAAGTCAGAAGGCTACACTCTGCCCTATGGCGAGTGTAGGTAGTTCACGTTGGGATTAAGGGATGGGGGCGAGGATACCCAGAAACCTAATCGCGCGATCGCCCTACTCGATGGGGAGCCAAATCGTAAACTCTGTCCCTTGTCCTAGCACCGATTCACAAGTCAAACTTCCCCCGTGAGTTTCCTGCACAATTTGACGGCTAATCGATAATCCCAAACCCGTACCTTTCCCCAAGGATTTGGTTGTAAATAAATGGTCAAAGATGCGAGCTTTTACTTCTTCTGACATCCCCAAACCATTATCTTGAATCTTAATCGCCACCTGTTGATTATCCGCCGTCACTTCAGTTTTGATGGTAATTTGATTCGGATTGGCCTGAATTTCAGCATAACTGCGCTGGGAATTCGATTCTTCTAACGCATCGATGGCATTTGCCAGAATATTCATAAATACCTGATTCAGCTGTCCCGGATAGCATTTGACGGCGGGAATGTTTCCATAGACCTTAATAGCTTGAATTTCCGGACGATTCTCGTTGGCTTTGAGGCGATGCCGTAAAATCATCAGCGTGCTATCGATGCCCTCGTGGAGATTGACCGCCACCTTGGAACTGCTGTCAGCGCGGGAAAAAGTGCGGAGGGAGGTGCTGATGTTCCGTATGCGATCGCACCCCACTTTCATCGATGACAGCATTTTGGGTAAATCTTCCAACAGATATTCTAGCTCAATTTCTTCAGCTTTTTCCGCGATTTCTTCCCCCGGATTAGGGAATTTTTCGTGGTATAATTCCAGGTATTCTGTGAGGTCTTTAACCGCAGCGATCGCTTCATCAATATTCCCGGAAATAAACCCAACTGGGTTATTTATTTCGTGCGCCACCCCTGCGACTAAATTACCCAGTGCAGACATTTTTTCGCTTTGAATCAGTTGCAGTTGCGTTTGTTGTAATTCTTGCAGATATTTTTCTAGCTGCTGGGCGTAGTTTTGGGATTGTTGGTAAAGTTGTTGCGATGTTTGATAAAGACGGGCATTTTCCAGAGAGATAGCAGCTTGAGCGCAAAGAAGGTTGAGGATTTCGATGCGCGAGGTGGTAAATGCCCCCAGGACCAAATTATTTTCCAGGTACAGGATACCAATCAACTTGCCTTGATTTAGAATCGGTCCACACAACACACTTTTGGGTTGCTGTTTGTGCATGTAGGGGTCAGCTGCCCAATTAGTTTTAGCCGTTGCGTCCTGAATTACCAAGGTTTCCAATGTACGTTTGACATAATTAATCGCGCTAGTGGGAATTTCTAGGCTTTCCTCGACGGGTTGCGATTGCAGTACAGTCAGTTGAGTAGAGGTTTCAGCTGCATCTAGTTGTGCGATCGCTTCTATTACCCAATTGTCTCCTTGGGGTAAAACCAGCACGCATTTCTGCGCTCCTGCATTTTCCAGCACCACTTGCATCAAAGTCGCGATCAACTTGTCAAGTTGAATTTCGCCAGACAGGGTTTGAGAAGCTTTGATAACGCTTGCCAAGTCTAACTCCGCTAACATCTTGGTGTTGTTAGAAATTAGAGTTGTCTCTGTACTATGAATAGATAGGGTAGCGAGTGTTTCGTTGCTATGATAGCGAATAGTTTCCCGCTGGAGGATGGGTGCGAGTAATTCGGGATACCGTTTTTCTAAGTCATCAACTTTTGCCGTGGCTCCCCAACGAGCATAAGCATAGTAGGCTTCAGTTAAATAGACTTGAGCGATTTTTTCTCTCCCCCATTCCAGATAAAACTTGGCAGTCAGTTCGTTGGCAAGTGCTTCTTCTTGGATGTATTCGTTTTCTTTGGCTAAGGCTATAGCTTGGTTATAACAGTTGATGGCATCAATTTTTTGCTCCAAAACCCGATGCCGCTCTGCCTCTACTAAATAAAATTTATCCATGAAGTTAGCTGGGGCATGATGCGCCCAACCTTTCATTTTTTCCTGGTTAGCGGCTACCTTTTCCCTGATTTTTTCTTGTTCGGCTTGTTTGACATCAGGATACACTGCGAGGCGAGTCAGGGAATCATAAAAATGGAATTGAGGAATAACTATCTGTCCAATTCCACCGTTTAAGTACTGTTCTGCCTTGGCAGCATTTTCAATTGCTTGAGGATAGTTCCCTAGCAAATAACAGAGCTGAAGCTTGCCGAAATAAAAGTATAAAATTGCACATGTATCATTGGCTTCAAAATGAAGCGGGAGCATTTTTTCTTCATCATAAGCTTCACCGATGAGACAACATGGATTTTCCGCATATCCGAGCCAATTCAAGACTATTTGCCTATAGATCTCGTTCCGGTAAAATATCCTTTCTTGTTTGATTTGGCACAGGGCATTGCTGTAGGTCGTCAACTCCTGTTGCAGTTCTGTTAGTTCTCGACCCATGAAATATGCAGCGTAGCAGTAGGTATTCAAAGAAAGTGCTGCAAATTCTAAATCTCCCGTTTCCAGTCCGACAGAGTAAGCTTCCAGAAGCGGCTTTAATGTTTCCCTGATATGATCCTTCCAATTCCTGACCAGGCAATTAAATGTTTGGATGACCTTAGCTGTGACTGCTTTAGTATGAAACTTAGCCAACAGATTTTCAGCCAGCTTGCCAAATTGATACCCAGACTCGATGTCTTCCACTACTCCGCAGAGAATTGACCCGTAGACAACATAGGCAAAGGCAGATAAGGGGGCATTGCCATATGTCACCGATAAGTTGATTTGTTTAAAGATAATCAGCGGGAACAATTCTGGAACTGCTTGATAGACCAGAGTTGTTGCACTGGCTAGAATACCCATAGCTGCCAATGAGCATGGGTCTGTCATTTCTGGTAAGTGAATTAAGTCCTCAATTTTCCCCCTACTAGCCAGATTTGAATTTGTTTTCTCCCGTTCCACCTCAATATCGGATTGACTGGTATTTTCCGGAAAATATATTCCCAACAATTTCAAAAAGCTTAGTGTAGTATTGACCGCTTCTATTGCTTTGTTCTGTGCGCCATAAGCTTGTATTTTGGCATGATAAACTTTCACTTTTTCCAGTGGTTTTTTAGCTTCCTGCAACACAACTTGTGCCAGTTGTTCCATCAGTTCAAAGTCAAGATCCAGGTAGGCTGCTTCTGCTGCTTCCTCATACAAATTTAGGGTTAATGCATAATTTGTTTGCCAACAGTCTGCTGGTAGGATGGATATCCCCACAGTAAAATATCCGACAGCAGCGGCATAGGCTGTAGAATTCCTGGCTTTACGTCCAGCCATGAGATTTAACTGAGCCAGTTCATCCCGCTCTGTTTGCAGCGCAATTAACTCGACCCCTATATTTAACTGGTTGACAATTGCAAAAATTTTCTCTTCCCGTTCTGCTTCAGGAGTGTTATTTAACAGCTGTTGACCAATTTTTAAATGAGTTGATTGTTTCTGTTTTTCGGGAATTAGAGAGTAAGCGGCTTGCTGAACTCGGTCATGCAAAAATTTATAACTGGGTAATTGGTAATTGGTAATTGGTAATTGGTTGGGTTCTTCTTTATTGCTATAATCTTGGAAAAATTTGTAAATTTCGCTAAGAGGTAAAATTAACCCTTCTTGCAAGGCTTTCCACAAGTCTGCTGCCGTCTCATCTGGGGATTTTTCTTGCACGATTGCCAGGGTTTCCAGGTCAAATTGGTTGCCGATGCAGGCAGCTAGCTGCAATACAGTCTGAGTTGATGCTGGCAACTTTTGTAACTGAAGTGCCATAAACTCGACCACATCATCAGTTAGCGCTAACGTCCTGACGCGAACGATATCGCACTCCCAATAACCGGCCTTAAAGTTAAAAATAATCAATCTATTTTCATATAAAGATTTAAGGAATTGATTCGCAAAGAAGGGATTCCCTTTGGTTTTTTGATGAATTAGTTGAGTGAGAGGAAAGGCAAGGTCTAGGGGACAATCGAGAGTATCGGCAATCAGATGGTTTAAATCGGATTGCTTGAGGGGAGCTAGAGTAATAGTATTAACGGTTGCTGCAATTTTCCTAATCTCTTCTAAAGCCAACATCAGCGGATGGGCAGGAGAAACTTCGTTATCCCGATAGGCACCAATGAGTAACAGATAGCAGCTATTCGTTTCGAGCATTAATAATTGCATCAACTTTAAAGAAGCCGAATCTGCCCATTGCAAGTCATCGAGAAATATCACCAGGGGATGTTCTTTTGTGCTGAAGACCTGGATGAATTTCTCAAACAGCAAGTTAAAGCGATTTTGGGCAGCGCTGCCAGACAGTTCTGGGACAGGAGGCTGTTTGCCAATAATTCTTTCTAGTTCGGGAATGACATCAATGATGACTTGACCGTTCTCTCCTAAAGCTGAGAGAATTTTGGTTTTCCACTGTGCAATTTGAGCATCGCTTTCACTCAGCAATTGCGCCATTAAATCTCGGAATGCTTGCACGAATGCTGAGAAGGGAATGTTGCGCTGAAATTGGTCAAATTTACCTTTGATGAAGTAACCCCGCTGGCGCACGATGGGTTTGTGGACTTCATTGACAACGGCGGTTTTGCCAATACCGGAAAAACCTGCTACTAACATCATTTCGGTTTTTCCCGCTGCGACTCTGTCAAAGGCGGCGAGTAAGGTTTCTACTTCCTTGTGGCGACCGTAGAGTTTTTCAGGAATGATGAAGCAGTCTGAGATATCCCTTTTTCCTAACTCAAAGGCAGGGATGTTTTCTAAGTTGTTCCACTGATGCAAGCAGGTTTCTAGGTCGTGTTTTAATCCCAAGGCACTTTGATAGCGGTCTTCGGCATTTTTTGCCATTAGTTTGCCGATAATATCAGACAGAATTGGAGGAATACTCGGGTTAAGACTGTGGACTGAATCAGGTTGCTTGGCAAGGTGAGAGTACACCAATTCCATCGGATCGGTGGCGGAGAAGGGTAACTTTCCGGTGAGGAGTTCGTAGAAGGTAATGCCTAAAGAATAGAAGTCGGTGCGGTAGTCAATTCCCCGGTTCATTCGCCCGGTTTGTTCGGGAGATAAGTAGGGGAGAGTGCCTTCGAGGACGTTAGGATTGGTAAGAACTTGCGCTTCTCTGGGAAGTAGGGAAGCAAGGCTGAAGTCAATCAGTTTTACTTCAAGGGTGGTGGGGTTAATCAGAATATTGCCAGGTTTGATGTCTTTGTGAATGACTCGATTGCGATACAATCCTTCTAAAGTTGAGACAATTTGAATCGCGATCTCCAGAAATTCTGCCAGACTGAGGGGATGGGAGGCGGTATATTCTTTCAGGGAAATGCCGCCCATATCTTCCATGACTAGGGCATAACCGTTGCGGCAGTTTTCTAGACTGTAGGTTTTGATGATGCCGGGAAGGTCGAGGTTTTTGGCGATGCTGTATTGGTTGCGAAATTGCACCAGTTCGTTGAAGCTAGGATACTCACTCCGCAACAGTTTGATCACAACGGGTTTTTGGTCTTTAGTTCGCTGTCCTCGATAGACTAGGGTTCTGGTGCTGTCGTAGATTAGCTCAATAATGCGATAACCAGGGAGTGCGATCGCGCTGGGAGTATACATAGGTATGCTGGCTGGCTGGTGAATCTCGTCACCCTTACAATCTATAATTCCCTTAAGCTAACACAACTCACATCTTGCACCAATGGGCGCCCGCGGGCGCGACGCCCACCCCACAAGAGATTGATTTTTCTTGTGGGATGGGCATCTTGCCCGTCCCACTTGTTAATCGTGCAAGATCTGAGACAATCTAACAGACCAGTCCCCACCAGACTCATACCCAGTTGTATCTGTTACCGCAATCTACTGGTAGTCAAACTGCTAGCGGTTGCTCAACTTTATGGGTTTTTGCATAGACTAGAAGCTCGTCCATCGATTCTGCGTAGGCTTCAAACAACTCATCAACCAATGCAAAATACACTTGACGCTGCTCATCTGTGATTTCTATTTGTGCAAAAAACTCCACAACATTACGCCTGTTTATATTGTGGTTGTTTTCCTGTGTTAAATGATGGTTCCCGAAGAATCGATATTGTTTTTTGCCTATTCCTTGCAGTTGCTTAACAACTTGTTCGGTGTTCGAGAAAAAAACATTGCCGGTTACTTCTGAAACTAGAACTCCTATCAATTTTTGCAGCGGGTCTGATATCAAAATAGACCGCTCAATTTTAGGACAAACTTGCCGAGTTTTCTTGGTTTCTTCGCCCCACATAAATTTCAAAGTATCGGTGAATTTAAGCGATTTGTCTAGATCTAGTTTTTGCAGGTCTTCCATAAGCCAATGCCAATGATCTTGTTCTTCATAAGTGTGTAGATTGATAATTGCCTGGATTGTGTTAGTGGTTGGCTCTTCTCTGAACCCATATTTACACAAATCTGAAAAACCCGTAGCTAAAGGAACAAGGCAGGGAGCAAAAGCGAGCCTTTGTCTAGGATCTATGCTTTTGTCTTGCAGATAATCAAACAATGGCAATTCGGCAAATTCTTGCTTTCTCTTTTGAATTAATGCCAAAACTTCTTTCATCTTGAAATACCTAGTTGTTCGGGGACTGTAGCAACCTAGCTAAATTTGGTAAATAGGTGGGCTATGACAATCACTATAGAAAATCTCATCGGAGAGTGCCCTCGGTAAAATTAACTATTTTTTTTTTATTCAGTGAACGACAATAGATGAAAATACTTATCTAATTCCCTAAATACACAGAAGTAGGGGCTGATGCAAAGCAGGAAAGTTGTACGATTTGTGTTATAGTTGAGGTTTTAAGCGATCTCACCGTCAGTGTAGGACGGTGAGATCGCTTAAAAGTCCGCTATTAACTGCATAAATTCACATCAATGTCTGATCACCCCATATCTCAATCCCTAGAAGCGGCAGGTGTGAAGTTCATCCGCGTCCTCTGGTGCGATAATGCTAATATTATTCGCGGCAAGGCTATTCACATCGGCGCGCTATCCCATCATTGTGAACAGGGGGTGGGAATCTCAGCGGCACAGCAGGCGATTCCGGTGATGTATGATACCCCAGTTGCAGAAACTGGTCTTGGCCCGGTTGGCGAGGTACGATTGATACCTGACTGGTCTACGCTTAATGTATTGCCTTATGCACCCAGTCATGCCCGGGTTATGGGGGATATGGTCAACGATGGCATTCCTTGGTCTTTTTGTCCGCGCAATTTCTTGAAGCGGATGGTAGCTGATGCTTCTAGTCTTGGTTTGGAAGTAATGGCGGCATTTGAAAATGAGTTTTACCTGCTGCGTCCAACTTCTGATGGCATTGGAGTAGAACCCGCCGACAATACTGTTTTTGCTTCTACTCTGGCGATGGATTCTAATTTAAAAGTAATCGATGAAATTGCCCTTGCATTGGTTGCTCAAGCAATGCCCGTTGAGCAATACTATCCCGAATCAGGCCCCGGTCAGCATGAAATTTCGATTCGCTATACCCAGGCAATGTCAGCTGCCGACCAACAAATTGCTTTCCGAGAAACTGTGCGCGCGATCGCTATGCGCCACGGCTTAAAAGCTTGTTTTTTACCTAAAATATTTGCCGATAAAGCTGGCAGTGGATGCCATTTACATTTGAGTCTATGGCAAGATGGCAAAAATATCGTTCCCGATGGGTCAAAAGTTGGCGGTCTTTCCCAGATAGCGCAAGCTTTTATTGCCGGAATTCTTAACCATTTACCAGCTTTGATGGCGCTGACTACTCCCTGCACTAATTCTTATCGTCGCATCCGCCCGCATTTTTGGAGCGGTGCGTTTCGCTGTTGGGGAATAGATAATCGCGAAGCAGCAGTGCGTGTACCAACTGACCCAGCGGTAAAAAGTCCGACTAATTTTGAGTTTAAAACAGTTGATGCTTCCGCGAATCCCTACTTGGCTTTAGGTGCGGTGATAGCGGCAGGACTCGATGGTGTTAAGGGGGGTATTGACTTGGGCGATCCGGTGGCGGTAGACCCCGGTTATTTGTCAGAATCAGAACGCAACCTGCGGGGGATCGATTTGTTGCCGACTAATTTGGGGGATGCGATCGATCGCTTAACCCGCGATGATATCCTCCTCACTGCCTTGGGTTCAGATTTGGCAAATGCTTATCTGGCAGTGCGAAAAGCCGAGTGGGAAGCGATGAAAAATATGGAATTGGAAGACGAGGTAAAGCTTTTACTAGAACGCTATTAATCGATGGTGACAAGCTAGACAAAATCTCAAATCTCAAATCTCAAATCTCAAATTTTTTATGGATCTTTGGCATATTCCGGCAATTGACCAACACGCGCATAACTTGCTCAAACCAGAAGTGTTTGACCGTTACCCCTATGGGGCGGCTTTTACTGAAGGGTATGATGCCGATATTGTCAACTATCATGCCCGTTATACGTTGTGCTATCGCAGGAGTTTAAGGGAAATTGCCACCCTTTTGGAGTGCGAACCAACAGAAGAAGCTATCCTTTCTCGACGCAGGGAATTAGGGATAGATCGACTCGCGGAAATCTGTTTCAATGCAGCCAACATAGAAACTATTCTCTTAGACGATGGTTTTCTGACCGATGAAGTTCTGCCTGGGGAATGGCATCAAAAATTTGTGACTGTCCATAGGGTACTTCGTCTGGAATGGTTGGCAGAAAATATTATTAGTCAGGTTGATAATTTTGAGAGATTTATAGACAGTTTTCGCGCTGCAATTGACCCGCATCCCCTGGGAGTTGTCGCTTTTAAGAGTATTGCCGCCTATCGTACTGGTTTGGATATTCAGCCAATTCCTTATGAAATGGCTAAGTTCAGCTTTTACGACCTGAAACACTCTTCTCATCAACAACCGCTGCGCCTCGCTAACAAAGCTTTAATTGACTTTCTGATCTTGCAGGCATTGGAAATTGCAGCTAAACATAACATACCCGTACAGTTTCATACGGGATTTGGCGACCCCGACCTCGATTTGCACAAAGCCAATCCTCTTTACCTGCGTACTTTACTAGAAGATAGTCGCTATCGAAATGCTAAATTTGTCCTACTTCATGCTTCCTATCCTTATATGCGCGAGGCGGGATATTTAGCTTATGTTTATCCTCACGTTTATTTGGTTAGCGGTGCCTTTTTTAAGCGTTGCTGGGATGCGTTCTGCGGTACAGATGTTGTTGGAATTAACGCCTACTAGCAAGTTGATGTATTCTTCTGATGCTCACTTTATTCCGGAATTGTATTATTTGGGTGCGAAATGGGGGCGCAAGATTTTAGGGGAAGTTTTAGAGCAATCTATCCAAGATTCTGATATAAATTCAGCTGAAGCGGAGGCGATCGCCCGTGCTGTTATAAGCGAAAATGCCCGCCACCTTTACCGCTTACTCCCTTCGAGTTAGAAGAATACTTAACTGTTGCTAGTTATCTCATGCATAGTGGCTAATGGCTAATGGCTAATGGCTAGATCAGAAAAAATGCTATATTAACAATTAGCAATTAGCAATTAACAACGCCAAAGTTTATAACTAGCAACTGGCGTTAGGTGCATTGCTGTTGATGTTGAGTAACCAGTGCTATGTCGATTCAAGTTTATGGAATTCCAAATTGCGGCACCTGCAAAAAAGCCTTCAAGTGGCTGGAAGATAACGGTGTTGAGTATGAGTTTATTAACACGAAAGAACATCCGCCAACTCGCGAGACGATCCAAAACTGGGTAGCGTCTTTGGGTTCAAAGCCGATGCGAAATACCTCTGGTCAATCTTACCGGGCGTTGGGCGACTTGAAGACGAATTGGACGGACGAACAGTGGATAGAGGCATTCGCTAAAGACGCGATGCTGCTGAAGCGTCCTCTTTTCATTAAGGATGGAACAGCTGTGTTGGTAGGTTTTCGAGACAAAGAGGAGACGCTGCGAGCAAAGTTGGGAATTGCGGTATAATACCGTTGGCTTTTTTAAATGCGTTCGCGAGCAATCGCTCGTGACGCGCTTAATATAAAACATTTGATTTAAATATTGTCAGCAATCGCTTACTTCTGCACGACCTATGAAATCTAAAAATTTGGTCATTGCTGGGGTGTTGGCTGCGATCGTGGTTGCTAGTCCTAGTGTTGCTCAAAATCAAGAAATAGACAGGGAACTGTATCAACTCTGCACCCAATTCCCCCTCAACTCTCGCTGTGCAGGTTTTAACATTCCGATTCCCCTAGACGCACGCAAGGGTGAGCAAGCTGCCTGCGGGTTCAACACAGGCAAGAAACGTCAATCCGGAAAATGCAAGATTGCTGCAACCGCTCAAGGTTTAACCCTTTACATCGAGGAAGGCAAAGAACTCGATTTTTTGGATAATAAACGGGGAACCGCTGTGGTAAATGTTCCCCTAGATCGGGTTTTTGCCATAAATTATCGACAATGGAACAGAATTCATCGAGTGGAACTGGGATTTTTAATTCAATCCGAATCCTCACGCTCCAATCGCACCAATTTTTTGGAAATTATCAGCAATGAAAAGTTAGCAATGTCTCTAAAAAGCCAGTTGAAGATGCCGCCAATTTCTCCAGAGATGCTATCGGTAGGGAAAGTGCGTGTGGAGACGACTGAGTCTGGTTCAGATCCATCTGCCCTGGTCAAGCAATTGTTAGAAACAAAAGAATGCCTGCGATGCAATTTGCCAGGCGCGAATCTGAGTTCAGCGGACTTGAAAGCTGTGAATTTGGCGGGCGCTAATTTACAAGGTGCGAAGCTGGAGGGAGCTTATTTAGTCGGCGCAAACCTGGATAAGGCAAACTTGACGGAGGCGAATCTGAAACGAGTAAACCTCGCTCTTGGTTCAGTGCAAGAGGCAGTATTGCAAAACGCAGACTTGAGGGGGGTGAATCTGCAAGGCGCTTCTCTGCCTAGAGCGAATCTGCAAGGAGCCAAGCTGTCAGCTCCAGCAATGTTGCAAAATGCCGATTTGTCAAACACTAATCTGAAAAACGCCAATTTGGAAGGGGCGATGCTGGCGTTTGCCAATCTGGAAGGCGCAGATCTTCAAGGAGCAGATCTGGGTGACACGTCGGTCAAGTTGTCGGGTATCCCTGGTAATTACTCCCGTGGAGAGATGGCGCTCGATGCATTCGGGACTGCACTCTCGATTTTGACTGGAAATTTGGGTGGAATAGCCGCTTTTAATTCCAGAGAGCGTCCGGTCAAGTTTGATACCAATCTACAGGGAGCTAACCTGAAAAATGCCAATCTCACCGGGGTTTGCATCAGTCGGCAAAATATCTAGATTTACCGATAATAAACCCATAGATTCACTCTTTTAAATCTAAGCTCTAGCTCAAAGCGCAATCAAAAGATACTGGAGCAACTCATCCTTTGTCGTTGACTGAGCCGAAGAATCTTAATAATATGGCACATACACAGATTTAAGCCAAAGAATGCGCTCTGCCGAATCTCGCACCTATGTCACGACAACAACCAACCGATGGGCGGTTACATTTCTGTCTGATATGGCAGCGACTCTAAGAGATGCCAAGATTCACTGCCTCAAACTGTTGCTTCAGCGCCAGCTGTCTCAGTCGCAAATTAACACCGAGCTTCAGCAGCAGTTCAAAATCAACAAGCGACAAGCTAACAGCATAATTGCCTACATAGAAGGGCATCTGAAGTCGGCGCGGTCTTGTCGCGACAATCACCTGGAACAACTTCAGGGCAAACTGAAGCACGCTACCCTTGTCGTAATCAAACTAGAGAAAAAGATTAAAGCGCACCGCAAGTATTTGCAGGCAGTAGAACAGGTTAACCGAGGACAAAAGAAGAAAATTCCCAAGTACCTCAAACCTCAATATCAAGATGCCTGCCCCATCCGGTGCTATCATCATTTGACGCGCTACAGGCAAGCCCAAGTTAAATTGCACCACAAAAAGCGGTAGATCTGGAAGATGCTTCGTTAGTTGATGCCAATCTCAGCGGTGCTAACCTCAAGGATGCCAAGCTGGAGGGTACGGATTTGACAGGGGCAAATCTATGTGGGGCAACGATGCCAAACGGTTCGCGCGGCAATCAAGGCTGTTAGCGCGATCAAAAGTCCCATACCCCCACTTTACTTTTGAGAGCGGGCATCGTCTGTTTGTAAATTTATGAGACAATAATCCACACTGAATCTAAAACTTCTGTATCGTAAACTACGGAATTAAAAATTTCAGGACTTACACGCATATTCCTGGTTTCTACGAAAAATCGTTGGTTTGGAAACGAGAGATCGAGGTCGAAACTGGGTTTCTGGCAAGGCCCTGGCGTAAGTCCTGAATTTTTAGGGCTGTGCTGGCAACTCCAGCGCCACGAAAGTTCGCTGCAAAGGATTGTCGTTATGAAACTGCGATCGGATGTTTGTACGAGGATGTCGCCATCCACACCAGTCAGTGTAGGTAGCGTGGGTGCGTGGGAAAGATTGTGCGATCGCACCACCCCACCCGCACCCAAATTTGCACCTTCGGTCTGGGTTAAAGTTTTGAACCCTCCCACAGCGTTCAGCTTTGATGAAGCTTGGCTCTTGTGCGAATACTCTGAAAATCAATGGTTAGCTTGGATACCAGATTATGGGGAAATTCTACTGAGGATAGATGAATTTTGCAGTCTTGAGCGGTAGGGTGGCTGCAAGCCACCCTACTCAACCAGGACTTACGCAAGGGCGTTCCTATCACCAAAGTTTCTGCGTAGATCTCTAGTTACCAAACCGACGATTTTTGATAGAAACCCGGTGTCTGTCAACTAAACGTTACCGCCCAGATTTTCGCAACGATGTACAGCGGATTGCAGCCGTATGAGGTAAGGCGAAAGTTTGTGTAGGGGCTGCCATTTTTGCTGCCCCTACACTGTTAAGCAGATGAAAGCCTTAGAGCAATTGCTCAAATCTATTGGCAAATCAATTAGCGACTTGCCAGATCGCCTATGATGAACTTCAGTTTAATGCATCTAGATGTAATATGCAACTAATAAATGTAGGATGCAGATAAAAAATTCTATAAATTGTCTAAAACTGCTACCAACTAAGGAGCGCAGCAAAGAGTATGATGGATAAGCGTCAAGATGTTCGGGGAGAAATGGCAAAGCGCATTACAATTACGTTGCCGGACGAAGTTGCAGAAGCATTGGAAAAGTGGGCGAAGGAAGAAGGTAGACCTATGGCGAATCTTGCTACTTTCCTAATTCAGAATAGCGATCGCCCAACATGGGACAAGCGGGTAAAGCTCTTAGGGAAGTGTTGACGAGTTATGGCATCAGCCAAAATAAACTGGCAACGGCAATGGGACTTCAACGATCTGCGGTTTATAAATGGGTTCACGAAGAGAGAGATCCCACCGCCCTTACGGTTGTAGGGATAGTCAAAGCCTTGAGAGGGATGAATTCAGAATATTAGGCTGTACTTGGGTGAACCAACAGAGAGTCAGCAACCCCGCACGCGAGCGTGACGGGGCTTCAGGCGTAAGCTTTGAAGCCGTGCTGACCAGACCACTCGTTCAAAGTAGCCGTTATCTAAGTCAAGACACCTTGGGATGCGACGCTAGTCCCCTGCTCTGTCATCTGCAATTAAACAGTTCTAAGGTCACTGGAACAGTGTTGCAGGTCTAAAAAGCTCAGATAACAAGGTCGAAGCGAACATTATCCATTCATGGAGTCAGACACCACAATGTCTAATCATGTTTTTGTCCTAGATACTCGCAAACAGCGACTTGCGCCATGCCTACCTTCTGTTGCAAGTCGGCTACTCGATGCTAAAAAAGCTGCGGTTTATAGACAATTCCCATTCACCATTATTCTCAAAAAGGAGGTAGAAGCTACTCCTGAACCAATCGAATTGAAGCTAGATCCCGGTTCCAAGGTGACGGGAATTGCTCTAAAACAGGGCGACAAGATTATCTTTGGCGCTCAACTGACACACCGAGGACAAGCCATCAAAGCGAGTCTAGAATCACGCCGTTCATTGCGACGGGGTAGACGGTCTAGACACACTCGCTATCGTCAAGCTCGTTTCCTGAATCGTACTCGTCCCCAAGGATGGTTAGCACCTTCCTTGCAGCATCGGGTAGAGACCACGCTGACTTGGGTGAATCGACTGATCAAACTTGCACCCATTGAGTCCATTGTTCAAGAACTGGTACGCTTTGACCTGCAACAGATGGAGAACCCAGAGATTGCCGGCGTTGAGTATCAGCAGGGCACTCTCTACGGCTACGAAGTTCGAGAATATCTGCTCAACAAATGGGATCGAAAGTGTACTTACTGTGATGCTGAAAACATCCCATTGCAGATCGAACATATTCACCCACGGGCGAAAGGCGGCAGCAATCGGATTTTTAATCTCTGCCTTGCCTGTGAAAAGTGCAATCAAAAGAAGGGGACGAAAGACATTGAGCAGTTCCTAGCCAAGAAACCGGATTTGCTCAAACGAATTCTGACTCAAGCAAAGCGTCCCCTCAAGGATGCCGCTGCTGTGAATTCCACGCGATGGGTATTGTTCAACCGCTTGAAAGAGACGGGTTTACCCGTTTCAGTTGGCAGTGGTGGACTCACCAAGTTCAATCGGACTCGACTGGGACTGCCCAAAACGCATTGGTTAGATGCCGCTTGTGTTGGACAAGTTAAATCGCTCGAAATCTTGACATCGAAGCCGTTGCAAATTAAAGCAACGGGTCATGGGACACGCCAAATGTGCCGTACTGATAAGTATGGGTTGCCGTCGCGATATGTTCCCCAATTCAAGTTTGTTCACGGCTTTCAGACAGGTGACATCGTGAAAGCGGTGGTGACGACTGGGAAGAAAATTGGTGAATACGTTGGACGGGTTGCTGTTCGCTCAACCGGATCGTTCAATATCTCAACATCTCAAGGATTGGTGCAAGGCATCAATCACAAATACTGCACCCCTATTCACAGAAAGGACGGCTATAGCTATGGCTTCTGAAAGACGTAGGCGGTTAAAACCGCTCGTGTCGCTTTTCCTCCCAGGGCTGAAGCACCTGGGTTTCCAAGCTCCCGGAGGCTCCTTATGAAGACTGAGATTTCAATTGGGTGCAACACAGTTAAAGATTGTAGGGGCACGGCATCAATAGGCTTTGCCCAAAACTTGAAGGTTTTCTACTGCCGTGCCCCTACCACCAATATTGATTGCAGTCACACCTGAAAAAGCTCAGAGACGAACTGATAATGAGTCATATCGATTCCGGTTGCATCGGAATTACAGCCGTTTTCAATTGGGTGCAACACAGTTAAAGATTGTAGGGGCACGGCATCAATAGGCTTTGCCCAAAACTTGAAGGTTTTCTACTGCCGTGCCCCTACCACCAATATTGATTGCAACCTGGGTGAGGCAGAAAGATCCTTCCTTCGAGTCATCGGAGCGGCAGAATTAAGACTCAGAGTAATTATGCCCCCTCACCTATAACCAGGGATGCGATCGCGCTAAAGTAGAGCCAAAAGGATCGCCTCAACTAAAATATGTTAGCCAGTACAGCCACTTACGAAATTACCTGGGAAAAACTACCCGATGACTTTGTTTTAGACGACGAACCCGTGGATAACATCAATCAAGCATCTCTTGCTGCGGCTTTAACAGAAAGCTGGCAAATCCCAGGAAAGCTACCAGAAAATGCTCTGACTACGACCAACTACCGGCTCGGCGCTACCGTTAATCAAAAAATGGTTGTCAAAGCGCCAGACTAAGCTTATATTCCTGCGATTCGAGTTCACCGATTGCAAGTAAAACGCAGTTATACTCCCCAACTTTAGGGCGATATTCCGGTTATTATTATGGAATTTATCTCTGATGCAGAAGGGAAAGAATATTCGATTAAACCCACCTATCCACCAGGAAAATGGTTCTTCTACGAACGAGTTTTAAAAGTTCCCAACTCTGAGATATTTGAACCAGATTCAGGAGAATTAGAAGTTGAGCGGCTAGATAATTCAGAACGCTACCAGCTACGCAGTCCCGATGCAAATAACCGCTATTGTATTGCACCAATGAATTTATTTTTGGGAATTTGGCAGGGAACAAGGGAAAATCGCACAGGCTATTGGTTGCGATGGTGGGATGAAAATGGTTTCCTATTACTTTGGGGAACTGAACGCGCCGAAAGATTAGCTGCTCAACTGAGAGCAGCGGGAATTGAACCGGAAGTTTAATTTCTTAGAACTAAAGCCAAGCGGCTTCTCCCAACCCTGTTTCAAATAAGTAGCGATCGCATTCGGGTTGTTTTGAGCATGGGATGCGATCGCTAACCCAAATCAAAACGTTAACGCAACGCTCCTCTGACATCATCAATCGAGGAATTAATCAAAGTTCTGCCTTTAACTGAAAGCACGGGGTTTGCGAACCGAATCACCTACTGATGTTCCTGAGTTGCGGATCAAAGTCCACATTTCCCGATTCGTTGCCTCGTCGCTATCGACATTCCTGAATTCGTAAGGAATCTTATTTGCGTCTAATTGGCGCATCATTCCGCTTGTCAAACCGCAAGTTGGTCTGCCATAAACAATAACCGCAGGGGTTTGATTCCCGCGCGCGGGTTGATTTGCAGAAGTAACTGGACTGTTTTGCGGCGTAGTTTGATTTGCTCTTTCGGCTGGATTAACAGGAGCAACTCGCCTGTTTTGCCGATAAATAACATTATCTAAATCTTCTACGATGCCAGTTCTGGGATTAATCCAGCAGTTGACGCAATCTTGAGCGTTGACGCCTGCTGGAATTGACAGCAAAAAGGCGGCTGAAAGAATGCTTGGGATGGCTTTTTTCATGGCAGTTGTTTCCATTTAATTAATTAGTTTCCCCAGACTGTGGGGAGTTAGTTAAATCCACCCCTTTTTGGACTGTGAATTCTGGCACAGTTTGCATTCAACTATAGCCTTACTCAATTAGGCGTTGTAGCCTATCCCAAAATGGGTGGCGCGTACATCCAGTGTAAGTCTTTCAATGTTTTACTATCGAGGCTAAAAATACTGCTTTCACCAAGGGAGACAATTCGCAGTAAGCTTTACTAACGGCGTTCTTCGCGATTGAACATGGCAACGATTAACGATAACTACCTCAAACTCAAAGCTGGCTACCTATTTCCCGAAATTGCGCGGCGGGTGAATGCCTTTGCACAGGCAAATCCGGATGCGAAAATTATCCGCTTGGGGATTGGCGATGTCACCGAACCTTTACCAGAAGCTTGTCGTCTGGCGATGATCGACGCGGTGACGGAAATGGGCGATCGCGCAACTTTCAAAGGCTATGGCCCGGAACAAGGGTATGCTTGGTTGCGGGAAGCGATCGCTAAATTCGATTTCCTCTCTCGCGGTTGCGATATCGATGCGGATGAAATTTTTATTTCCGATGGTTCTAAATGCGACACCGGGAACATTCTGGATATCTTTGGCAAAGATAATGCGATCGCTGTCACCGACCCAGTTTATCCCGTATACGTCGATACTAACGTCATGGCGGGAAATACTGGCACTGCTAACGAAAAAGGCGAATTTGAAGGCTTAGTTTATCTGCCAATTACCGCAGAAAATAACTTCACCGCCTCGCTTCCTACCCAAAAAGTCGATCTAATTTATCTGTGCTTCCCCAATAACCCCACGGGTGCTACTGCTACCAAAGAACACCTGAAAGCTTGGGTAGATTATGCCAAAGCGAATGGATCGATTATATTCTTCGATGCCGCTTACGAAGCATATATCACCGAGCCAGATATTCCCCATTCTATTTACGAAATAGAAGGGGCAAAAGATTGCGCGATCGAATTTCGTTCTTTCTCCAAAACAGCCGGATTTACCGGCACTCGCTGTGCCTTTACCGTAGTACCAAAAAACCTAACCGCCAAAGCTGCCGATGGTTCGGATGTCCAACTGTGGAAACTATGGAATCGCCGCCAATCTACTAAATTTAACGGCGTTTCTTACATCGTACAAAGAGGTGCAGAAGCAGTTTATTCCGAGGCAGGACAAGCGCAAGTTAAGGCATTGATTAGTTTCTATCTGGAAAATGCCAAAATTATTCGCGAGCGACTTTCTGAAGCCGGAATTGCCGTTTATGGCGGCATCAATGCACCCTATGTTTGGGTGAAAACGCCGAATAATTTATCGAGTTGGGATTTCTTCGATAAATTACTGCACACTTGTAATGTAGTCGGAACTCCTGGTTCTGGTTTTGGTGCTGCTGGTGAAGGTTATTTCCGCATTTCTGCCTTTAATAGTCGGGAAAATGTGGAAGAAGCAATGAAGCGGATTACCGAAAAGTTTAAAGTGTAGTAACTCAAGTTGCTAGTTATAAGCTTTGGCGGTGCTAATTGGTAATTGGTAATTGGTAATTGGTAATTGGATTAACAGGCTGTAGACTCCTGAGAATTACCCATTACCCTCGTTCCCTGGCTCTGCCTGAGAACGCTATTACCAGTGTGTTCTTGGATGTAACTAGCAACTTGGGTTAGTAATTCAGTTTGGCGGATCTCGATCCGCGACTTCTCTTGTGAAGTCGCGGATCTCGTGTAAAAAAAGTAGTATAAGTGACCATAAATTTATCTGCCTTAAATTAGCTTAGTTTAAAACTAAAGCGACCTCAGCCAAAATATTAAGTACGTATAAAATGCAGTAATTCTATCAAAAAACCGTAGTATAATGAATTTATCGCTTTTAACTAGAACCTTGAGGAAAATACTTATGCGGATTGCAAAAGATATCACCGAGTTAGTTGGACGGACGCCTTTAGTGCAGTTAAATAAAATTCCCCAATCAGAAGGGGCGTTGGCGCGAATTGTGGTGAAGCTAGAAAGCATGAATCCAGCGGCTTCGGTGAAAGATCGCATCGGGATGAGCATGGTCGATGTGGCGGAAAAAGAAGGGTTAATTGAACCTGGAAAGACGATTTTAGTCGAGCCAACTTCTGGCAATACGGGGATTGCACTGGCAATGGTAGCGGCGGCGAAGGGGTATCATTTGATACTCACAATGCCGGAAACGATGAGTATGGAACGGCGCGCCATGCTGAAAGCTTATGGGGCGCAATTAGAGTTAACCCCAGGGGCGCAAGGGATGCGGGGCGCGATCGCCAAAGCTGAGGAAATTGTCGCCAAAACTCCCAATGCCTACATGTTGCAACAATTCCGCAACCCCGCCAACCCCAAAGTGCATCGGGAAACCACCGCTCTTGAAATTTGGGCGGATACAGATGGGGAAGTAGATATTTTAATTGCCGGAGTTGGTACGGGCGGGACAATTACAGGAGTAGCAGAAGTAATTAAATCGCGCAAGCCGAGTTTTAAAGCGATCGCAGTCGAACCCACCAACAGTCCAGTTTTATCCGGCGGTACACCAGGACCGCATAAAATACAAGGCATTGGGGCAGGATTTGTTCCCGCAGTTTATCAACACGAACTGGTTGATGAAGTGATTCAAGTAAGCGACGAACAAGCGATCGCCTACAGTCGTCGTTTAGCAAAAGAAGAAGGATTGCTCTCCGGTATTTCTGCGGGTGCGGCTTTGTATGCAGCTATACAAGTAGCCAAGCGCCCAGAAAATGAAGGTCGCTTGATTGTCATGATACAACCGAGTTTTGGCGAACGCTATCTGAGTACAGTACTGTTCCAAGAACAACCCCCCGCTCAATTAACCGTTCCTGTCTAAAATTTTCAGTATGGCAATTCAAAACCATGCTCAAGATAGAGGGGTAAATCAATTCTTCATCTATCGCACAGAGGAGGAATTGGGAGGGTTTGGTAACTAGGATGAACCTAGAACTAAATTACGGGAGTAGGTTTATGCAGACCGAACAAATCAACGAAATGCCTGCTGAAGTCAAAGAAATGCCTGAAGGCGCGCAAAATATTTTCATGGCTGCATTTAAGAGCGCCCAAGAAGACGGAATGAGTCAACAAGGCGCTCTTGATGTTGCTTGGAACAGCGTTAAGCGAGGCTATGAGAAAGGTGCTGATGGCAAGTGGCAATTGATACCGCAACACTCCAACCAAACCAATAAATCGGTTCAATCTGGCGGTAATTGAAGCGTTTTTTAGATGACGACGCATCGGCGTTAATTAAAGAAAGCGTTTTTTAGATGATGCGGGCGATCGCTGCTGTTGATTTTACAGCGCGCGATCGCCTTTCGATTTCTAGTTTTGGCTGGTTAGATCGAACACAACCTTAAACAAAACATTCGGTACTTTCCGCCGCAAGAACTGAAAATGCCCATCTGCATCAGAGCGACTGCTCTAGCGGGCTATTATTGCCCATTTTTGACTGGGTAATACGCGAGCAATTGCCCAGCACTGCAAGCGTTGCCGATAAGTCATAATTGAATTTACCTCCATTGAATAACGGAGCCAGAGCCAGTACGCCGAAGCCTGAGAAACTAACGAGTGCTGGCTTTTGACTTTGGTGCAGTTATACCAATATCATTTTAGGTGACTTATCTCTTAGGTTACAAGTCTCTTTAGTAATAATATTGGGTATAAGTCACTTTGTGGCCTATGTTTGAGATCGGAAGCCATGCTTGATATAAAGTGACCCAAGACACCCTGAAGATTTACATTGATAAAGCTTTGAAGCTGAGGTTCAAATCCCTGTGTGCTTTACAGGACAAGGATATGAGCAAGGTTGCATCAGAATTGATAGAAGCCTGGGTGAGGCAGAACGATGCGTCATTCCAGCCATCGGATCGGCAGGACGATGGGACAAGCGGGTAAAGCACTCAGGGAAGTCTGGGGATGAATCTGTAGGAAGCGATCGCATTCGACGGAGAAATTGACACCTACAGCCAATTTTCTGCAACGCCAACAGCCCCCAGGCTAAAGCCTGGGGCTACACAAACAAAGCCCTAGCAGAGAGGGGCTAAAATTCTTACAGGCTGCTCTGGCAGCCAAAGTTTGTGTAGCCACACCCTTAAGGGTGTGGTATTTTGGCGAACTTATTGTTAAAGAAACCGGGTTTCTCGATCAAGGACGACAACCCGATAGAATACCGTGCAAGTTGACAACATTTCCAATCACAGCGATCGCAGGCGCACCGAACCCCGTCGCCTCAACTTGCGCCACAATCGTTCCCAAAGTTCCCAACAACTCTTCTTGTTCTGGTCGAGTTCCCCAACGCACCAACGCCACAGGCGTTTCCTCACTTAACCCAGCACCAAGGAGTTGTTCCGCAATATAAGGTAAATTGTGAATCCCCATATAGATCACAATCGTTTCCGAACCGCGAGCGATCGCGCTCCAATTCACCGCCGGACGATACTTACCCGCCCCCTCATGCCCTGTCACAAATGTTACCGACGAACTATACCCCCGATGGGTCAAAGGAATACCAGCATAGGCAGGCGCGGCAATCCCCGAAGTAATACCTGGCACCACCTCCACCGGCACACCCGCAGCCACCAAATCTTCCATTTCCTCGCCGCCGCGACCAAAAATAAACGGATCGCCCCCTTTTAACCGCACCACAATTGCTTGGGTCTGCGCCTTTTCGATCAATAACTGAGTAGTTTCCTCCTGCACCAACGAGTGACGCCCGCGACGCTTACCCGCATCGATTTTTTCAGCTTGCGGATTAATCATCGCTAGAACTTCCGGACTCACCAAAGCATCGTAAACCACCACATCCGCACAAGCCAAAAGCCCCTTCCCCTTAAGCGTCATCAACCCCGGATCTCCAGGTCCCGCGCCCACCAAATAAACCTTACCCACACACCTTCTTCCCTCTTTCTCTGCGTTCTCTGCGTCTCTGCGGTTCATTCTTCAACCAAATCCAAAATCAAATCAGCCAACTCAGTACTTGCACCGATAGGCGCCCTCATCCTGAAATTTACAGCCGGTAATTCTTGGGAGATTACATCAACAGCACGAGCGATCGCATCCGAGATTCCACCAGGAAACAAGAAATAAGGAATGATGCAGATCTTCTTCTTTCCTGCAATAGCCAACTCCTTCACCCGCGACTCCAAACTCGGAGGTATAGACCAATACGCCGGAAGCGCGCCCAAACCAGCAGCCAACGCCTGCACCGGCTGGTTCCCCTGGGGGCGACGGCTACCGTGGGATAGCAAAATCTTCCCCTCGGCATCATCTGAAGATAATTGATTGGCAAACAACCGTCCCAAATCGGGATGAACGCCCAAATGAGGCCGAATTTCGATGGGTAAATCTAACTTAGATCTGGCGATATCGACCTCAGAGGGGATATCTTCCATCACATGCACCCCTGGTAAGAGAAACAGGGGTACAATTTGGACGCTGGTAAATTGGGATGCGATCGCCCGTGCGCCAAATGCTTCAATTTGCCCGTGTAAGGGCAAAGAACCTAGTTCGAGGCAAGCCGTGCCTACCCTGTTGCCACTTTCCAGCTTCTGGGATACCAAAAAAGCCAACTTCTCGACCTCCGCTTGAGGCCGAGGGTCGCGACTGCCGTGGGATACCAGTAGATAGGCAGATGGCGATTTCAAGAGCCTGTCAGTGAATATCGGTTGCAAGTTTATCTCAATAACACTTTAGCGTTTCAGCAAAAATAATTTTGTATCAATTACTTCTAAATTTGCATCTTTTGAATATTTTAATCAAAAAGCGCCAAAGGGGTCATACTAAATCCGCTTGCACCACGCCCTTTTGAAACGAACCGCCAAGACGCCAAGGACGCCAAGAAGAAGAGAGAGAATACAGGGGGTAAGCGGATTTGGACCCGATAGCGCTTTTGATTGAGCTACCAGGCTAAACAATAAAGGGCGTTGCTGAGTAGGGGCACGGCTAAGGTGAGTTTTGTCGCATTTGTCAAAGTTTTTCTCCTGCCTTGCCCTTTATAGGGGATTGCCAGGGGTAGGGGCACGGCATCCGTAAGTTTTGTCGCATTTATCAAAGTTTTTCTCCTGCCGTGCCCCGACAATGCCAACGTCAGATGATTGCTAACGTTCTGCTAAAGGTTGAGCAATATATTTGAAAGTCGGTTCCTCATTCCAAGGTCCGCGTTCGTCCTTACCAGAGGTAGTAGGTGAAATTGCTTCCTCTTTACCACCTTGAGACAAATTAAAGTAAAGATCGACGGTTTGATCTGGCTGAATATTGCCAAAGAAGGGGTCGGTGAGCTTACCCAAGGACTCCAGACCTTTCATAAACATTTGGGTATGGGAAATTTCCCGCGTTAGCAGAAACACAAGCGCATCTTTGGTGCCTTTATCGGGAGCCATTTTAATCAACTCTTCATAAGTTTGACGCGCTCCGGCTTCAGCGGCAATATTGGCGCGCAAATCGCGCACTACATCGCCGCCTTCGTTGATGTAAGCTGCCGTCCAAGCGACGCCCTGACTATCTAAAAAATGCGGCCCCATACCGCGAACGGCAAACAAAGTACTCCTAAAAGCGTCGGTTTGATCGACGTTTTTGGTGTGTTGTTCGATTAATCTGCCAACTACTTCTAAATGGCTAAACTCTTCGATAGCGATATCTTGGAGCATGTCCCGAATCCCGGCATTTTCGCAATGAAAAGACTGCACCCAATATTGTAATGCTGCGGTTAATTCCCCTGTTGCTCCACCAAACTGTTCTAGCAGAAGTTGAGCAAAACGGGGGTGAGGTTCGACGATATCTACCGAATGCATTAATTGTTTTTTGTGAAACAACATAAATGAATAACCTCGTGCCTTAAAAGGGAAAAAGCTACCGAATGGGATAACTTGTATCCAGCTTGACCTACATTGGTAGCTTATCGCAGGCTTTCAAGTTGATCTTGGCTCTGGAGATAGAGTTATTCGTTGCAGTATCTCTATCTTAAGAGAGGCAGGAGGTAATAACTGAGAAACCCGGTTTTTTCACAAAACCGGGTTTCTTAAAGAGTGTCAAATGTTGACTTGTTTAGTTGCTAGAAGCTTGGACAAAGCCTAGGGTTAGACTATCGTGAGCGAGGAAGTGAGCGAGGTGAAATGCTCTATCTTCGGTTTCCATCAGTATTTTTTCGTACAGGTAGCGAGTTGCGCGATCGCCTAAACTTTCTGCTTGTGCTGCTTGGCGACGAATCAGCTGAATAATCGCTTGTTCGGCTTGCAAGTCGTGCTGTACCATTTCCCGACAAGAATAAACCCCATCGGCTTCTGGTGTAAAGCAGCACAATTCGGCAAGTTTGGTAAAGCTAGCTGCGGGAACGCCGCCTAACCCGTTCATCCGTTCGCCAATTTCGTGAACGTGTCCTTGTACTTCTTCGTAGCTGTCTTCAAAAAACTTGTGCAGCGAGTAAAACTCAGCCCCTTCCACCACAAAGTGATGCTTCTGATATTGCAGGTAAAGCGCCTGAAAACTAGCCAGCGCGACATTGAAACCTTCGCAGACAGGTGTAGTTACCGAGTGGTCGAATAAAACCGGATTGTCATACACCCTGTCAATCGAGCGTAGTATACCCTGAGTTTGCGACATGGTTTTTTCCCTTGTTATTAGAAGTTCTCGGCTCAATTTCTTTAACTTTATCACTCTTTATATTGGCGTCAATATCCAGGCGGCTGCTTGACAGGATTTATTTTCAATAATTAACATCCGGTTAACCGAGCGCTGCACCTGGCTATAAATTAATGGTATTGGCAACAGCTAAGCGGGTGAGTAAATTGCAATAAATTCACAATAAGAAAATAGGAAAATTGTTTTACAGGTGCTGTGGTCAAAGGATTTGACACGCTTCCAGCTTGCCTGACAGGGTCGCCGCGTGACGCGACAATTGAGTACTATTCGCCCAACTCCAGGAAGGCAAGTGTCCTAGTGGGGCAGAATCGCGAAATTGCAAGTAAGAACGGAATTGTTTGTAGGGTAGCCAACCGATGCTGGCGCAGAACTTGCCAAAGTCTTGTTCGACGCTATCGTAGATTTGCTTTTGCACGCTAAAGCCAAAGCGCCCTTGGCTGTACTTTACCCAGAGTCGGTCAATTGTTTGCAAATCAACGCCTGGAAATTTATCGATCTCGCTGGATTGAATATAACTGCGGGGTGATTTTTCCAGCACTTCGCACATGCGCGCCCAAGTTTCTTGGTCTGCTTGTTGCCATTTACCAGCAGCGAGTAGACGCTGTAAGTTCGTATAATCGACTCCCACTGCGGAATTCAAAACGTCTCTTTGGGGTTTAGCAGCATATCGCCGCCAGAGGTTGGCTATCGGGTTAGTTTCCTTGGGTGGTGGTAATGGTTTCTTCGGTGCGGGTTGTGGCGTTAGTGCTTGCAAGACTTCATCGGCAGATTTGTAACGCAAGTTGAGGGGATGTTGCAGTAATTTATCTAGGATACGGGCTAAGCGATCGCTCACAGTTGTACCGCTAAGCAAATAATCGCGCCAAACCCAACGATGATTGGAAAAATCAAACAACTCAAACGCAGACACCCCAGTCAGCAAATGAATGCAAGTCACCCCCAAACTGTAGAGATCGCTAGCAGGTAACGCTTTCCCCTTTTCTTGTTCGGGGGGCATATATCCTGGAGTTCCTACAGCTGTGCCGTTGTGAAATAAAGCCGAGTCGGTAATCTGTTTAGCAACGCCAAAATCGATCAGAACGAGTTTGCCATCCTGACTTTGGCGCATAATATTGCTCGGTTTAATATCCCGGTGAAGTACCTTGCGATCGTGGATAAATTTGAGGATGGGCAATACACCTTGCAGCAGTTCCAAAATCTGGGTTTCGTTGAAATTCCCTTTGTGCAATTCTCGTTCTAGAGTCTGCCCCTGAATAAATTATTGTACCAAATAAAGTTGCTTTTGCTGTTCAAAATGAGCTAGCAGAGTAGGAATTTGACGATGCTGCCCCAACTCATCCAAACGCTGCGCTTCTTGGTGGAATAATTGAGTGGCTTTTTTTAAACCTAAACTGCCTTGAGTTTGAAGATAAAGTTGCTTAATTACGCAGCGTGGTTTAGAAGGAATATGTTCGTCCACGCCCAAAAAAGTTCTGCCAAATCCCCCTCTACCAATCGTTTGAATAGGACGATATCGGTCTAGTAGCAAAAGCTTAGCACCACAACTGTGGCAAAATTTAGCGTTATCCGGGTTTTGGGGATGGAGACATCCAGGGGTAACGCAGTAGTTCATAGGCAGGTGTCAAAGCCGACTCTACCTACCAATGTATACCCAACCCACCGAGTTGTAAAGTATAGCAACCGCAAGACATTTAGGACGTTCTTAATTTCTGAAACCCTTGATTCTACGTTCTTCTTCCCCTAGCCCCTAGTCCATCAGGAAATGCTTCAAGGGTACTGCCACTATAGCGAAGCAAGCGTGGCAGAGGAATTGAAGCCTGCAAAAAAAGCTCGCGCAACGATATTATTCGGGGGTATCTTGATTCTGAACATAAGCCTTAAGTTGCTCTAAAGTCACACCCCCACAACTGGCGACAAACAGGAGCGCCCGTCCAAAAAACAGGCTTGTAATAAAATTTATTCAGATGGTTAGAAAACTCCTTCCTAATTAATCTACTACTAACCGTTTTCAGATTATTCACAAACTTGCTAAGCAAGCACGTTGGGATTATAGTCTATCAATAAATGCACGGGATCTTCCTCTCCGTTGAATTCCACAACGCTAGATTCCCACTTCATGCATGTATCCCAGAAAATCTGCTCTAATCTCGCGAGAATCTCTTTGTTGATAACCTTCTTGCGGTACTTAGTTACCAAAACAAAGTGTGCTTGGAGCCTGTAGCACGCTCTTGACCTGACGCGATCGGCCATTACGGTAAACGAGACACTAAAGTAGAATACTCTAGCTATGAAGCTAAGATACATCTACAAAGTTAAGCCATATTCCGAACAAGTCGCCATAATGGAAACTTGGTTGGAGATGCTGCGATGACACTACAATTACCCACTTGGTCAAAGATTTGACTGGTTGCGTAGAACTCGCTGTCAAATTGATAGGTGTAGTTTAGTTTCCGAACCAATCGGAGATATCCCAGACAAGTTTCCCGGCTATAACTTTCAAGCGGTCGAACTCAAACAAACCAAAGAATTGTTCCCCGCATACAAAGAAATCCACGCAGAAGTTCAGCAGCAGAATCTCAAGCGCACAAGACAAATCTTGGGATAGATGGTCAAGGTTTAAAAAGAAGGGAGAAATGCGTTCCTTTACCTTCCCCAGGATTAATTGCCCCAAAGCGGGGGTAAATAAAATCGACAAGGGGGTTTTAACCTTATCCAAGATAGGTTCAATGCCGGTTGTGATGCATCGCGAACTTCCTGATAGATTTGAATTAAAAACTGCAACCATCGTCAGAAAAGCCGACGGATGGTATGTCGCCATCTCTGTGGAGGAAGATTCCATACCAGCACCAAAACCAATCGACGAGGTTAAAACCGCTGTTGGTATCGACTTAGGATTGAAGTCGTTTCTCGTAACATCCGCCGGGGAATCGGTTGATGTTCAACAGCATTACAGAAGGACTCAGAAGCATCTAGCTCGCCAACAAAAACGCTTGTCTATAAAGCAGGCAGGCTCTATTAACCATCAAAAACAAAAAGAAAAAATCTCCTGCATCCACCAGCGAATAGGTAGGAAGCGGGAGATTTTTCATTATCTTGTTGCCGCTCAATTGGTTAAGCAATATGACTTAATTGCAGTAGAAGATTTGAGCATTAAAGGACTTGCTCGTACCAAGTATAGACGTTACATGTAACGTCTATACTAAGTCAATCTACGATGTGGCGTGGGGTAAATTCCTGACGATACTTGAAGCAGTGGCCTCGTCTAGGCGGCATACATTTCGTTAAGGTTAGCCCTCACGGCACAACAATTGATTGTTCCGGTTGCGGTACAAAGGTTCCTAAAACTCTCTCGGTCAGACTTGATGAATGCCCTAAATGCCGATTAGAAATTGACCGCGATGAAAATGCTGCAATTAATATCCTTTGCAAGGGATTAACTGCCGTGGGACTCACGGTGGCTGCCTACAGACGGTTAAGTGGTTACACTGCGGATGAAGTAGGAAGCGAGAGTAGCGATACTGGGAAGCTGCCACTATAGCGTCAGCTTAGTGGCAGAGGATGTCACTGCCTCTAGCCTTTAGCTATAGGTTCTGGTGTTTGCAATAATGCGAAAAGGGAGAGGTGTTAGTAGCTCTCCGAATTTTGTTGAACTCTAGCTTTTTTAGACTTGGTCTGGACTGACGCCAAGAAACCTGGTTTCTCGGAAAAATCGTTTATGGAAATCAGAGATATAGGCAGAAACAAAGGTGATAGGAACGCCCTTGCCTAAGTCATATTGATTTTTGAACTAGCTTTGCTTCTCCATTCATCAGCTAGCTCGTTTGAGAGAGCCGTCTGCGTACAATTCTAGCGGGATCAATTCAAGTTTACCCTTGACTAATACTTTGGAGTAAACGATTTTAACCAATGGGGATTGGTTCTGGTTATAGCGACTAGCCATATAAACCTCCACGAACTTCCTAACCTGGTTATTGATTTGTTTATTCTTACTATTGACAATATAAGACTGATATGCTAATAGTAAATCAATCTAAAGCTGGAAAAATAGCTGGAACAAGGCTCTTTCGCGAGAAGTAGAAAAGCTAGGAGTAACTATTTCCAAAAGAAGACAATGTTTTCAACCCAAAATCTAATACGGCTTTTGGGCTTGATAGGTATAAAATTTATGAAAAACTGCCACAGTTTCAAACTGGTAACCAGGCAGGAAAGGGCCGATAGAAAGTTCTGTGCGATAAATACTAAAGAAAATAAAATTAAGTTGGTCGGTATTCTCAGAGATCATTTTTTGTAGTTGAGGACGCCCAACATCGACCAGGGATGTGCAGTAACTGGGGAGAACCTCACCGAAATCTTTAGGGGCTTGGGTGCAGACGTTATCTTTGAGGTAGCCGGTTAGCTGAGCGATCGCATACTCCTCGTACTGGGGCTGACTGGGGTTAGCGATCGCCATCGCCCCCCCGACAACAGCCAGAAGCCCAACGAGAGCGGATTTGATCGATTTCAACTTGTGCATGGGATTTGAGACTGCGCCCGACGGATGCCTGCATTCCAGATTATCTGATATTGATCGATTACCCCCTAGATCAATTTCCGATCCTTATGCTATATTAGGTAATCGCAACGGCGAGCGTAGCCAAGTGGTTAAGGCAGTGGATTGTGGTTCCACCACTCGGGGGTTCGAGTCCCCTCGTTCGCCCTGATTTTAAAGTTTCCTAACCCCCGCGCCTCAACCCGTTGGGTACAATAATCCTATCTTTTTCGCAACTCTATCGGGCTTTAACCAAGCCCTAATAGCCCCGGAAATTTAGGGAAGATTTAGGGAAGCTGTGGCACCACAAAATCGACTGGCGGAAGTTAATGCCGAACTCAAAGCGGCAAATATCGGCGTGCAAGTTCGCCAAAAAGGAAATCGCCTATGCTTAAGGGCAACGCTACCGCCCAAGCCTGGGAGTGAGGACAAAAAGCCTTACGATCTGAGGCACGCCTGGGCAGTCCGAACTTTAGAGTATGGCCTAGATTTGACTAGGGCAGCTCAACAAATACGAAATCAATATCCTTGGTATCGCTGGAAACCCACACCAATCTCTACTTCAACTGGGCGCTGCTTTCCATGCTGGGGGTTGAGCCTCAAGCCGATTATTTCCAATACCAAGACAACGGTTGATGCTTGTCATCGGGTACTGCGGGAGTTTGTAGGCATTGTTCCAGTGAGTATTGAGCCACTCCCCGGTCTCTTGACACGGGGATTCAGGCTGGAATAATGGTACATCTTTTCGTCCGGTCTTGTTTGCACAAAACGACTATCTGGACATACTTTTCCAGCTTAAAGGAGATCCTCTCGGATGGGGAACCAG
>NZ_JBHFNP010000037.1:0-21864 GCF_041929235.1 Microseira sp. BLCC-F43 | reverse complement strand
GCTTTCTTCTTGTCGTAGATACATCACTTTCAGCGATGGGTTTGATGCGGGAACCTTTAAAATGTGGGTCACCCGCGACTTGCATTTCTATCAATTGAAGCAATACAAACGAGTGCGAGTAGTACGGAGATCCGATGGCTACTACGTACAGTTTTGTATTGACCAAGAACGGTTGGAGAAACGAGAACCAACATCTAAAACTATTGGTCTTGATGTTGGCTTGACCTACTTTTATACCGATAGCGACGGACAAACCGTTGAGAATCCAAGACATCTCCGTAAATCTGAGAAGTCTTTGAAGCGGCTCATCCGGAGTTTGTCTAAAACTAAGAAAGGTTCTAAGAACCGAGCCAAATTTAGAAATAAACTTGCGCGCAAGCACCTCAAAGTAAGTAGGCAGCGTAAAGATTTTGCCGTGAAGTTGGCTTTCCGGCGTAGTCCAGTCTAACGACTTGGTAGCCTATGAGGATTTGAAGGTGCGTAACATGGTCAGAAACCGACATCTGGCTAAATCGATTAGCGATGCAGCATGGACGACTTTTCGCACATGGATTGAGTATTTTGGAAAAGTTTTTGGCGTGGTCACGGTTGCCGTGCCGCCTCACTACACTAGCCAGAATTGCTCTAACTGTGGCAAAGTTGTTAAAAAATCTCTGAGTGTTAGGACTCATGTTTGTCATCATTGTGGGCATACACAACATAGAGACTGGAATGCTGCACGAAACATATTAGAGAAAGGATTGCGTACTGCGGGGCACGTAGGAACGCCTAGTCTTGAGCTAGAAAACGCCTCTTTTGACATCGACCTCTGCTTGGGTGGGGCAACTCCTCCAAGTAAGCCGAGTCGCGGAAAGAGGAAGCCCAAGAAGTGATTCTTGGAATCCCCCGTCATTCATGCGGGGGAGGATGTCAAATCTCTATCTGCTACATACCCGCAATGCAGGCAAATATGGGTCCTGACTGACAAAGATTTCTTGACTACTTTCCCACAGTTGGAACACTTTTGACTGCTATAGTGTCGCAGGACTGCAACCGTCACTTTTCCATAATTAATTCCAAAGTATTCCCACCAGCTTAAGACGATCATCGCGTTATTCAAAAGTTTGATTTTTCCAAGGTAGCGGATCGACGGACTTTCCGTTGACGTATAACCCCCAGTGCAGGTGGGGACCCGTCGATGCACCTGTGGAACCTATAGCACCGATGACTTGACCTGGCCCGACAAAATCTCCCTCGCCCACGTCGATGCGGCTGAGGTGCAGAAACACGCTGGTCACGCCTTGACCGTGGTCGATGCCGATGGTGTTCCCGTGCAGGCGGAACCCGTCGGCAAGGCGTCCTACCAGTGCTACCCGCCCCGCTGCTGGCGCAAATACGGGCGACCCCATCCCACCGGCATAATCAAGCCCGCGATGGAAATAATCGTTGGCAAACACCCCATTGTAGTAGCGGCGGACGCCGTAGACAGTGCTGATGCGACCTCGGTTTGGCCTCACAAACGGTCCGTTCCAGTATTTTTCTGGTGTCACTAATTGCCGAAAAGCCCTGACGCGGTTTAGTTCGTACTCGGTTGGTCGCATCCCGCCGCTGCTAGAAGAACGTATCCGCAGGCGTTGGGTGGGAAAGGTTCGCCCATTCACTCGCAAGGATAAATTTTGCACTTCACCGTCTCCGGGGTTGACTTTAAGATCCCAGGTTCCCGGTTTGTCTAGGGGTGTCGTTGGTAACAAAGCCCGAAATCGATTTTGACCGATGGGAAAGGTTGGGTAGGTTTGCTGTTGCATCGAAACCGTTGGAGGTGTTCCACCCGCCTCTGTTTCAATTACGACTTTTATGGTATCGCCCAGCACTGCGGTGCTAGGTGTTACCTGCACTTGAGGGGCAACTGCTGCCGTTGCAGTTATTGTGGCGATACTGATGGCAATTCCTAGTGCAAGGCTGGTGGTAATTTTGTTTAATTTTAAACGGGGGATTTGCTGGGTTAGCTGAGATTTGGGTAACGCCTTCCGGTTATGTCTGGATTGATGCAATGGATACACGATAGACCCTTTTGAATGTAAAACTATTGCTGCTATTGACTGTTTTCCACAACAAGTTAAATGTACGATAGCGCGAGCAGCTTTTGCCAAAGAGTTTATCTTAACAGTTGAGTACTTGGATATGAAAGCGATTGAAATTCAAAATACTTTTGGTTTGGATTCGCTCAAGTTAACCGAGCGAGACGAACCTCAGCCCGGTGCGGGACAGGTTTTAATTAAATTACGCGCCGCTGCGCTCAATTATCGGGATTTGATCGTTGTGCAGGGACGATACAATCCCAAACAGCCTTTACCTTTGATTCCCTTGTCGGATGGGGTGGGGGAAGTTGTGGCGGTGGGTGATGGGGTAACGCGGGTTCTGGCTCGCGATCGCGTTGCCAGTATTTTCTTCCAAAAGTGGCTATCTGGCAATCTAACTAAAACCGCTTTTCGCTCAACTTTAGGCAGTCCCGGCGATGGCGTTTTGGCAGAATAAATCGTTTTGCACGAAGATGGTGTGATTAAAGTTCCCGCCCACCTATGGGATGAAGCAGCTGCTACCCTACCCTGTGCCGCCGTCACCGCCTGGAATGCTTTGATTAGTGGAGGCGGTTTAAAAGCAGGCGATACGGTATTAATTCAAGGTACAGGCGGCGTTTCCCTATTCGCGTTGCAGTTTGCCAAAATATCGGGGGCGCGAGTTATTGTTATTTCCAGTAGCGATGAGAAGTTACAAAAGGCACTCGAATTAGGCGCAGATGAAGGAATTAACTATAAAACAACGCCAAATTGGGACGAACAAGTTTATCAACTCACCGATGGTGAAGGCGTCGATTATGTAGTGGAAGTCGGGGGTGCTGGTACGCTGGCTAAATCTTTGCGTGCGGTGAGCATCGGCGGACATATTAGTTTAATCGGCGTTTTAACAGGCACAACTGCGGAAATTAATCCCTTGCCAATTTTGTCAAAAAGCGTGCGAGTCCAGGGCGTTTATGTAGGTTCGCGCGAAATGTTTGCAGCGATGAACCGCGCCATTGAATTGCATCAACTGCAACCGATTGTCGAGCGGGTTTTTCCCTTTGAGTCAGCGCGGGAAGCTTTGCAATATATGGAAAGCGGGGCGCATTTCGGTAAAATTTGCCTGAGATTTTAAGCTGTATACTCTAGAAGTATTACGCAAAGAAACCGGGTTTCTGTGAAAAATCGTCGCGCCAAGAAACTAGAGATCCCAGCAAGAAACCCGGTTTCTAGGAGCGTCGTGGGTAAGTCCTGTTCTAGTTGAAGTAGAGCAGATAGTTACAATAGTAATTACGCAAAGAAACCGGGTTTCTGTGAAAAATAGAAACCCGGTTTCTAGGATCGTCCTGGGTAAGTCCAGTACAAAATACCTGGAATGGGTGACGCGCTTATACATAAACCTGTGTATAGCTGGAAGGTACAGCGATCGCTCTGCCAAATTCGCTATCGCGCTGCTTCGCTAACGGGATTGGGGATTTGTATTTACTTCCCCTTGCTGATGTCGTAACTTTTGCCAGCAGCTTCACATCTAAAATATCGGTTTTGAGGCTCTCCACATATGACATATCGCGCCAATCGCCCGATTGAAATTATTCTCAGAGTCTACCCTGACTCGGCTTTGCTGGAAGGCTTAGACGTATGGCTAAGTCTGGGATTATTAACTGAAATTCAAGTTAGACGCTTGTGTCAAGAACATCTAACTTGTCCCCTTCCCAGTATTGCGCCTGTTGTTACCTCCTCACCCAGTGAAACTGCTGATATCGTCACCGTCCCAGATTTGGTTCTCCCAACCGCACCTACGCCTGCTGCAAGGACAACGATCGCTAAGAGCAAACCCGCTCGTTATAGTGGGTTGTTGCAGTCTTTTATGGCAGAAGTTAGCGTTTTGTGGCTGCTATTTTTGGGTGTATTTCTCATAGTTGTATCCTCAGCAGTTCTGGCGGCGAGTCAGTGGCGTAATTTCTCTCCTGTCGGACAATACGGGATTTTATTCGCTTACACGTTAGTATTTTGGGGGATTAGTGCTTGGGCGAGTAGACAGTCGAATTTACAGCTAACTGCCAGAATGCTACAAGTAACGACCCTATTAATTATTCCCGTCAATTTTTGGATGATGGACGGGTTTAAATTGTGGAATTTCCCGTTAGGATGGATTGTCGCACCAGTAGCAGCTTTGTGCCTCACGGCTATTTTATTTCATCTACTCGAACCCAGTCTTTCCGCCTCCCGCCTAACTTTAGCGAACAGTATCGGTTTAAGTTGGCTGCATTGGGGTTGGTCGCTGATGAATTTTCCCCTAATTGCGACGTATATCGGTACAATTGGCACGGCGTTAACGCTGTTTTATCAAAGTCGAAGGCGCAGATTAGAATCACAAGTAAGCATCTCTAATTCTATTTCCCTCGGCGGTATTACTATTACCTTTGCGACGCTGTTGCTAGTGGGGAGAGCAATTTTAGCCGCGAAAATTCCTATCAGTAACCTTGGTTTAGCCTTGGGAATTTGTGGTTGGTTGCTAGGTTGGTTATCTCGGCGCGAACCCAGGGGTGAAATCTGGTCAAACCTTGGCTGGGTGTTACTTTTAGCAGGTTGGTTGGTTGCGGTTGGGGAAATACCCCAACAAGCGATCGCCGTCAGCGGTTTGGGTTTATGGCTACTAGCAGATCGACTCTTCCGACTCAAGCAATCTGCCGATTTAATCGCGCTATTTTTAGTTGGGTTACAAAGTTTTTGGTTGCTGTGGCGCGCGATTCCTTTCCCATTGCGACAAGAAGTTATTGCTTTTGGCATTCAACTCGCCGGAAACGAGTTTATGCCTCAAGCATTAATCGGATTGGGCGTTTTTCCTTACGCGGTCATCACGCTATTTTTAGCAGCTTATCTGCGGCGACAAGAGGAGGAAGGATTGGCGCTGCAAGCGGAGGGGATGGCGTTAATTCTGGGTCTATTTTTAACTATTGTTAGTTATTTAAATCCTCTAGTTCGCGTTATCAACTTGCTACTATCTTTTATTACCCTTGCCGTTGTGGTTATCCTCCGGACTGCGGCGGGAACCGGGTTAATTTACTTAACCCATATGGCTGGACTGGTAACAATTGCGACTTGGATTAATTATGGCTTCCCCAATCTAACGGTAAATACTTGGTTGCTAATTCTGTTAGGCGGCGCGATTGCCGAATGGATTTTTAGCATCGGTACTAACTGGCAGCAATGGCGGCGCAGTTCCTGGCATTTGGGTTTAGTACTAGCGGCAATTAGCTACATTCAATTATTCAATCCCGCTTTAAAAAATCCCACAGATTGGTATCTTGCTTGGTTGGTTGTACCAGCTGCGCTGACTTTGCTATCTTATGTACCCAACTTTCCCGAACCCAGATTGGCAAACTGGCTGAGCGTTACTGCACTTTTGGCAATTCAACCTTTAACAATAATTTCTACTACGCCACGGTTAGTGAGTTTAGGAATTGCCACCATTCTGATGCTGCTGAATACGCAAAACTTGCCAGAATTAGTAGCAGCATTGCTAACAGTTGGATTTGGTTTATGCTTCGGCGTTGCTGTGATTTGGGAAGTATTTTCCCAACGCATGACAATAGGTTGGTGGGTGACAGTTTTAGCGATCGCGCCTTTGATTCTCTGGTTACTCCACAGTTGGCTGAGAAAAGGTTCTAGCCGCCTGCACCACGTTTATACGCAAGCAACCGATGGTTGGGCAATCGCGCTAACGATTCCTACCCTAACTTTCCTGATCGGCTACAATGTCACCGCCTATTGGTATCCTTCTGTCACGGCTAGTGAATTTATCGTCGCATCTGGATTTATTACCGTTGGTTTGCTTTATCGTACTTGGAATTTACCTACTAACGGCAGCTTTTACAGTCTGGCGCTAGCGGTAGAGTTGCTTGTTGCCAGTATAATTGCCTCAACCAATCGTTCCGCTTTAGGGTTAGCGATCGCTACTCTCGCTCTCGGTTTAACTACTCAACTCGCTGGCGATTTCGTGGCAGGTAGTCGGGGAAGAAACCCATACCTTTCGAGTTGGCACGCTATCCCCATTTGCTACGCAATTTTAGGATTAATTATTGCCCATCACAAGTTTGATGCTTACACTGGTTTATATACTTTTGCTGCGGCTTTAGTTGGGATTGGAATCGGGCGGCGAAACGTTAACTTTAAACCTATTTCCTATTTATCTATTTTCGGTGTTTCCGCTGCTGCTTATGAGTTATTAATTTATCAACTCCTGCAAGCTAAAGCAGGCAATCCGGGAGATGGGTTAACTTTATTGGCAGCTTTGGCAACGGCGATCGCTATCTTGCTAAGATTATTTACCAGATGGTTGTTGCCCTACCTGCGTCTAGACAATTCCGAATTAAAAGCGATCGCTCACTTGCACTGGGTTGCTGGTAGCGGATTAATCTTACTAGCATTAGTTAGTTCCCTCAGCACTCCAGGGGAAAAAATTTGGTTAGGGGTAATCATAATTTTAGCCGCTTATGCGCTGATTCAAGGTCGTTCGACCGCAAGTTGGACATATGCAGGCATTTTGGAATTAGGTATAGGGATTGCCTATGGGTTGCATCTAGTTTTACCCGATTCAGTATTGCTTAATTGGTCGCCTGCAATCGCTTGCTTTTTTGCCTATTTTATGTACGTTCTGCCCTGGACAAGTTGGGGATGGTCGGCGACGCCTTGGCAAAATTCGGCAATGTTACTGCCAATTTCTATTATCTTCATCAATGGATGGATTTCTTTATCTCTTGGGAGCGTTTCTATCCAAAGTTTGCTGATTGTCGCGGCATTTTATGCTTGGATTGCCAAAGCGCGATCCCAAGTCCGCCTCAGCTATCTCAGCGTTGGATTAGCAAATTGGGCAATTATCAGAATATTCAACGCACAATCCATCACCGAACCTTTATGGTACGCTCTGCTTTGGGGCGGGTCGTTATTGTACGTCGCACAAATCGATCCCCAATTGCGATCGCCTTCAGCAAGGGAAACGCGCCACCTGCTTCGCTGTTTGGCAATCGGACTGATTTGCTTTACCGCTCTCTATCAAGCTGAAGTCGGAATTTACGGTATTTTTCCCCTGTTTTTAGGATTTCTGACAATTGGTTTAGCGATTGTCGTTATTCTGATTGGTATCGCCCTGCGGGTGCGAGCATTTCTCTACATTGGCACGCTGACGTTTGCGATTAGAGTATTGCGGCAAGTTTGGCTATTTATCAACGATTATTCCTTATTTTTGTGGGCGATTGGGATTGTTGTTGGTTCGCTATTAATTTGGATAGCGCTAACATTTGAAGCGCGGAGGAGTCAAGCGATCGCGTTTGTCCAATATTGGATGACGGAATTAGAAAATTGGGAATAATTGGGAATTGCTAATTGCTAATGGCTAATTGCCGTGACTGCGTTGATTTATTGTAGGGGCACGGCAGCAATCGAAGGTTTTCTGCTGTTTTGTGCAACCAATGTCAATTCCCTGTAGGTTGAGGAGTGGGCGTTTGCAACTGTCGTAACTGCTGTATCTCGGCGTCTACATTCAGCAATTCGGGTGGTACTTTTTCGGGAACTACCCACAAAGAAACGATATGCTCGCGTCTGGGACCTTTGACTATTTCGATTCTCTCGGGTTTCCAGATACCCATGTCGAAGTCGTGGGAGACGATGCGAGTACCGGGTTTTAATGTTCTCAGCAGGGTTGGTCTTAGCCTTAAATTGAGTTCGGGTAACAAGTATAAGGTGACCACAGTCGCTTTGCTGATATCGGTTTGAAATAAGTCTTGTTCGAGGAACTGCACGCGATCTCTTACTTTCGCCTTTTCTGCATTTGCCCTTGCTTGCTGCACCAGTTTCGGGTCAATTTCTATACCAGTACCTCCCGTGCCAAACTTTTGTGCTGCGGTAATGACAATGCGCCCGTCGCCGCTGCCAAGGTCGTAAAGTACGTCATTTTTCCCCACTTTTGCCATTTCCAGCATTTTATCGACCACTACTTGCGGTGTGGGTACGTAAACCACATCGGGAACCTTTTTCGGAGTTGGCGTGGCGGGTGTGTTGGCAGCAGGGGGCGTTGTAACCTGTTTAGGCGGAACTTGCTCGGTGCAACCTGCGAGTACTAAGCTGGTTACGATCGCGGCTTTCGTTGCGACTTTTAGTAGTTGCATTCTCATAAAATATTCCTCCATTTAACATTTCCTCACCGAAGAAGACGCTCTGACGCTCTGATATTATGTCCGCTTGAATACCCTTAGTTAGGACTGACGCTAAGGACGCGGGGATAGGGGGACGCTCTGAGTTTTAATATGGGTGATTTACCGGACATCATATGACAAGGAGATAGGGAGCGAAAGAAGTGTCTCAAGACTCTTGTTAAGGAACGTCTTTCCCTTGTCCGGTGCATCGCCGCGTCGCCGCGTCGCCGCGTCCTTGAATCTACTCGCTTTCCCTAGTTTGACGGGAAAGCAGCAGTAGGGGAACCCCTGTCAGCAAAACTGCTACGCCGATAGTTCCCCCAATGCCGGTATAAACGAGACTGGAATAGAGCAAATAAGCAGAGGTGGCGCAAAAAAGCAATGGAATAACCGGATAAAATGGCACGGGAAACGGACGGGGTAGGTTAGGTTCTTTCCGCCGCAGCACCATGAGGGCGATGCCAGATAAAAGAAAGAAGAACCAGAATACTGGGGCAGTATAATCTACCATTGTTTCAAAGCCTTTGCGGGTAATTGCTCCCAGAAAGACAAGCAATAGTGCGATCGCTCCCTGTACGAAAAGCGCATTGCTGGGTGTATTACCACGTGCATACCAGCTTCCCAAGAAACGGAACATCGAGAAATCTTGCCCTAAGGCATAATTAGTCCTCGCGCCTGTAAAAATAGTAGCGTTAGCCGCGCCCAATGCTGAAACCGCAATCAGAAAGCTGACGAATTTTGCCCCATTTTCTCCCATGGCGCGGCGCATCAAGTCGGCAGCGACTGCCTTTGATTTTGCCATTTCTTCCAGTCCTAAACCGTGGATGTAAGCAAAGTTAATCAGCAGGTAAATTGCGGCGATAATGCTAATACTTCCTAGCAATACCCGCACCATGTTACGCTGGTTTTCTCGTAGTTCGGCTGAAATATAAGCCGCTTCGTTCCACCCGCCATAAGTCAGCAATACAAAAACCATCGCCAGTCCAAAGGTAGTTTTGGGTGCAGTTGCGGTGATGGTATCTGGCGCTAGGGGTTTAGCGAGGGCTATCCCCGCTACGATGATTAACAATAATCCCAGGACTTTGGCGGCGGTGAGCCAATTTTGCGTCCACTTACCTTGGCGGACACCTAGTACGTTCAAACTGGTGAGGAGAGCGATCGCTATTCCGGCATAAATCGCCGGGGAATCATCTCCCAAACGCCACAACTCGGAAGCGTAATCCCCAAATACAAATGCTACCAGCGCGATCGACCCAGTTTGAACGATTGTCATGCGCGCCCAAGCAAATAAAAAGGCTAAATTTTTACCAAAGGCACGCATCAGGTAGTGGTAATTTCCCCCTGGGTGGGGATAGGCAGTCGCTAATTCTGCATAGCAAATAGCACCTACGAAGGATATCCCTGCACCAAGTAACCAAGCGAACAAAGCTAGGGAGGCACTTGGGGTATTTGCTGCTACCAAAGCTGGTGTTTCAAAAATACCTGCACCTATTACCATGCCTACTATCAGCGCACCTGCGTCGATGGCTGAAAGTGTTGGCTGGGGGGCTGTTCCTTTTGTTTTCATAAATGATTTGGTCTTTGTCTTGGGGCAGTAATTTAGGCTGGGAGGATTTGTTTTACTTTACTTTTTTATAGTTTATTTTTAATCTAGCGCAAGGGGGAGGGGCAACAACAATTTATACCTTATGCGCTTACTATTTACTTTTTTTTAATGAACCGCAGAGGCGCAGAGGACGCAGAGGAAGAGAGGAGAGAGTAGTAATTCTGGTGCAATGTGCTTGTCAGTCGGTTATTGTCTGCAATTGTTGATAATCTTGTGGTGTATCTATGTCTATTGCGCCTTGTGGGAAGGGTAGGCAGAAAGTTTGGTGTTGGTGTTTTTTGATGATTTTTTTGGCGCCTTCTGATGGTTTTAAGGCGTTTAGTTCTGAGAAAATAGTGCGATCGAATAAAGCGGGGACGCCCCATGTGCCTGCGTATTCGGAGGCAATAATCGGTTTTTCTGTGGTATAATATGCTTCGACAAGGCGATTAATAATTTGAGCAGAAATAAAGGGCTGATCGCCAAGGGTGAGAATGATTGCTTCTATTTTTTCATTTAGGTGAGAAAGCGATTCAATTCCGGTTTTAATGGATGTCGCCATTCCTTGGTTCCAGTGTAGGTTTTCGACGATTTGAATGGGGAGTTGGTTGAGTGAGGGATAAATTTTTTCGGCATTCGCACCCAGAACAACAATAACAGGTTGGCAGACTGAAGCGATTGCTTCTTGTACCACGTGTCGCAATAAGGTTGTTCCCCGATAAGGTAACAGTTGTTTTGGCGTTCCCATGCGTGTGGATGCACCGGCTGCTAAGATAATCGTGGCTATGGTTTTGGTCATTGGTGAATCGATCCCTGGCGGTTTTTCAAGAATCCTCCGCTACGATTGGCTAATACGGCTTGGATTTCAGCGATAATTGCGATCGCTATCTCTTCGGGTGTCTCGGATCCGATATCGATTCCCACTGGTGCGTACAATCGGTTCTCTTGGTCTTCGGTATAATATATTTCTTCTTTATGCAAGTCCCGCAGTAATCTTTCAGTGCGTTCCTTCGACCCCAAAGCACCAATATAGGGCACTGGAGAAGGTAGGAGCATTTTTAATATTTCTAAATCGTCTAGGTAATTGTGGGTCATTATTACTACGACGGTATGTTCATCTACGGATACTTGTTGGCGGAGAGTTTCGCGACGGGTGAGAAGGATTTGATCGGCGAGGGGAAAGCGAAGTCTTGTTGCTAAGGAAGCTCGACAATCAACTATGGTAACGTGCCAACCTAATGCTTTAGCAAAGTTTACTACAGGTACGGCATCGCGACCAGCACCAAAAATCATCAGCGGTGTGGGAGGGTGAATAATGTCGATGAATACTTCTGCGATTCCTGATGATAATTGATATTTTTTGACTGTGTAATGTTGATTTTGCAGCGCAGTTTGAGCATCTGCAAGCACCGCTGAATTTAAATTTATATCTGCAATATTGCAGGTTATTTTACCATCTATGTTTAGCATTAAGCGGTTGCCTATTTTGGCATTTACTTCTCCTTGAGTTCCAAAAATAGTGGCGATCGCACCCAGATGTTTTTGAGTAAAGCATTGGGAAATAAAACGAAGTGGATTAAATTTGTCATCATCTAACTTTTCGAGCAAAACTTGCACAACGCCGTTGCATCCCAATCCAAATCCCCAGACAATATCTTCATCGGCGGTAGTATCGTAAGTGATGACAATGGGTGCGCCGGATGGCATTGAGTAGCGAGTATGTTGATATATATCGTTTTCCAGACACCCACCGCTTACCATTCCTACCATTTGACCTGCGTTGGTTATCAACATTTTTGCACCTCTGCGGCGATAGGTGGAACCTTTGGTGCTGACAACTGTAGCGAGAAAAGTCGTTTCGCCATTTTTTTTACTTGCTTCAAATGCGTTGAGGATTGCTTGTAATTCATTCATTTAATTGCTAATTGCTAATTGCTAATTGGTAATTGGGTGGGTGCGCTTGATCTACGCCAACACCAAAGTTTCTATGAAAAATCGTTGATTGGCAACTAGAGATCTAGGTCGAAACTAAGGTGATGACCTTAATTGGGTGGGTGCGCTTGCTTTAAGGGGCAGTCAGCATTCTCGTAGGGGCGGGTTTTACGAGTCAGTTTGCCCAAGCAAGAGATATCTCGTTAAACCCGCCCGTACTTGCTACAACAACTTATCGGGGGAAATTGGTAAATCCCGCACGCGCTTTCCTGTGGCGTGGAAGATGGCATTGGCAATTGCCGCCCCTGCACCTACCATGCCTATTTCCCCAATTCCTTTGACTCCCAAAACGTTAATATGAGGGTCAACTTCATCGATAAAATCAATCTCGATTTCGGGAATATCGGCGTTGACGGGAATCATATATTCCGCCAAGTTGGGGTTGGTATAGCGCCCAAAGTTGTAATCCATGTGACTATGTTCTAACAACGCTTGTCCGATGCCCCAAACTATACCGCCCATCAATTGACTGCGGGCGGTTTTGGCATTGAGGATGCGTCCAGCACCAAATACGCCGACGCACTTAACGATTCGCACGATGCCAAAATCTGGGTCTACTTTTACTTTGGCAAAGTGCGATCCAAAGGATTTCATCGCATATTTATTGCTGGGGTTCTCTTGGGTTGCTTCTCCCGCATCGACTCCGGTTCCTTCTCCAACTTTCCAAGTGCCGATCGCTTCTACAGATGGTTGTTGCAGGCGAGATAATAAAGCAGTGTAGTTTTCGCCTTTATTACTATCTGACTTCAAGAATAGACGACCGTTTTCTGTGGCAATATCATCTACTTTTGCGCCGAAAAGCAGAGATTCGGAATTGGATAGCGCCAATTCTACTAACTTGTTCCGCAGTTGAGTTGCGGCGACGTGGACGGCAGAACTCCACGCCCCTGCCCCCATTGAACCCCCGGCAGAAGTAACGCTGGGGAGGGTACTATCGCCAATTTCCACTTGAATGCGATCGCAACTAATTCCCAAAACATCGGCAGCAACTTGCGCCAAAATCGTGTAAGTTCCCGTGCCAATATCTGCCGCCCCGCATTGCACAATAACGCGACCATCGCCAAACATTGTAGCGCGGGCAGATTGAACCGTTCCCGGACGGTAAACTGGAAAAGCAGAACTCGCCATCCCATAACCAATTAACCAATTGCCTTCGCGCATCGAAGCAGGTTTTGCATTTCTTTGGGACCATCCGATTAGTTCCGCACCGCGCGCATAACATTGTTTTAGCGACTTACTTGAATAAGGTTGTCCAGTCGCTGGTTCAACTTCGGTATAGTTACGCAGGCGCAATTCAATCGGATCGATTCCCAACTTATCCGCTAACTCATCCATTGCCGATTCTAAAGCAAACATCCCCGGTACTTCTCCCGGTGCGCGGGTAAAAGTCGGAGTCATGACATTAGCTTTAATTAATCGGTAACTTGCCTCAAAATTATCGCAAGCGTAGAGACTATTCATAATAACGCTACTCGGTTCTACCCACTCATCAAAAGGAGAAGTGGGAGAAGTTTTCACATGCTTAATCCCAGTCAGCTTACCATCCCGCGTTGCCCCAATTGTGAGTTGAATCTTCTGTTCTTCCCGATATCCAACCGAGGTATACATTTGCTCGCGAGTCAGGGAAACTTTCACAGGACGATTGACTTGACGGGCAGCGATCGCGCATAACCAAGTATGAGACCAAACGCTGCCTTTGCAACCAAAACCTCCCCCGACATATTGACTAATTACCCTGACATCTTCTAGCGGAATGCCCAACAAATTCGCCACAGTTGATTGAGTAAAAAATACCCCTTGCGTAGCATCGTATAGCGTAAGTTTATCCCCTGACCAAGCTGCAATAGTTGCCGAAGGTTCTAACGGATTGTGGTGGTTCCCCGCAATAGAATAAGTTTGGGCGATCGTTACCTCTGCTTCCCCTAACCCTTGCTCAACATTCCCCCGCGCCATGCGATTGGGAAACATGCCACCCCACAGCATTTCCGGTTCGTAAACCTTATCCAAATCCTTAGCAGTGACGGGTTTTTCCACTTCATAACTTACTCGCACCAATTTTGCAGCATAGCTTGCCCTTTCCAAACTATCCGCAACAACTAAACCAATCTGCTGTCCGCTGTAAAAAATTTCCTCTCCTTGCATCGGCGCGAAACTTTGCATCACTTGAATCGCCCCAAAACCAAACTTAGGTTCTTCTGCCAACTTAGGCATATTCAGGTGCGTCAACACTGCCAAAACCCCCGGAGATGCTTCAGCTGCTGCCGTATCTATCTCCTTAATCCGTCCCCGCGCAATACTACTCGTAACAAACACCCCATGCGCCATATTCTCTAGAGGAAATTCCGCTGAATAACGCGCTTCCCCCGTAACTTTTGCTCGTCCATCCACCCGACTTACAGGTTTGCCAATTTGAGACATATGTATTTTCGGTTCTAGACAACAATTTCTTCTCTTCTCTTCTCTCTGCGTTCTCTGCGTCTCGGCGGTTCAATAAATAAATACTCTCCTGCTGTGAAAAGAGTAAAAACCAACCCATTTTCTACCTCAAACACTTTCCAATGCCCTAACTAAAGCGCGTTTTGCCAACTCAACCTTATAACCATTGTTTGGCAGAGGTTTTGCACTTGCTAAAGCAGCTTCTGCTGCTTGCCTAAAATTATCTCTTGTCCCAGATTTCCCTTGCAAAAAACTTTCTGCTTCAAGACTCCGCCAAGGTTTTGTTCCCACACCTCCCAAAGCAATTCGCGCTGCTTTTATAGTGCCATTTTCGCTCTCTAAACCAACAGCAGCGGCAACCAAAGCAAATTCATAAGAAGCGCGATCGCGTATTTTCATATAATGCGATCGCGCCGCATAAATTGCATCCGGCACTTCCACAGCAACAATCAATTCCCCCGCTGCTAATGCTGTTTCTTTGTCGGGTGTATTCCCCGGTAACAGGTGAAATTCCGTCATCGGAATCCGGCGATCGCCTTTCTCTCCTCGCACCAGTACCACAGCATCTAATGCTACCAAAGCAACAGCCAGATCCGATGGATGGGTAGCGGCGCATTGCTCGCTCGTTCCCAAAATAGCGTGCTTTTGATGTTCTCCCGCCATCGCCGGACATCCGGAACCAGGGTTTCTTTTGTTACAAGGAAATGCCGGATCGCGGAAATATCCGCAGCGGGTGCGCTGCATTAAATTGCCGCCAATCGATGCCATGTTGCGGAGTTGGGGGGAAGCACTTAAAAGCAGGGATTGAGAAATTGCCCCAAAGCGATCGCGAATAATTGAATTTTCCGCCACATCGCTCATCCGCGCCATTGCTCCAATTCTCACCCCATTAGAGGTATTTTCAATTTGGGAAAAAGGCAGCGAATTAACATCTACCAATTGGGTGGGTTTTTCCACATCTTGCTTCATCAAGTCGAGCAGGGTTGTCCCGCCTGCGATAAACTTGGCTTCTGGGTTAGTTTGCACCGTTGCGATCGCACCCGTTACCTCTATTGCTCGAGCGAAACTAAACGGACGCATTCTCACCTCCTGGCGCTACTTCCCGAATTGCCGCGACGATATTAGTGTAAGCTCCGCAGCGACAAAGATTGCCGCTCATCCATTCCCGGATTTCTTCATCCGAATCGATATGTCCTTCTGTTATTAATCCGATCGCCGAGCAAATTTGTCCAGGCGTACAATAACCGCACTGGAAGGCGTCGTGCTTGATAAATGCTGCTTGCATCGGGTGTAATTCATCACCTTTTGCCAGTCCCTCAATGGTAGTAATTTCCTTGCCTTCATTCATCGCCGCTAATGTCAGGCACGAGTTAATTCTGCGACCATCTACGAGTACCGTACAGGCACCGCAAGCGCCTTGGTTGCACCCTTTTTTCGTACCCGTCAAACCGAGATATTCCCGCAGCGCATCCAGCAAGGTAACGCGGGGTTCGATCTTCACACCACGTACCTCGCCGTTGACTTTTAGAGTTACGTCTATTGTTTCACTGTTAACCATAGTAAAAAGCCGTATTGCCCTTTGCCCAAGTATTGAGGAGTTTGGGCAGAAATGCAATACATATTTTTACTCTTTTTTGATTTTTGTAATTTTTATGACTTACGCAAATCACCTTTGTTTCTTTGCTCCGAATAGCGTAGTGCCCAGACCGCCAACCCAAGTAAAAACTCATAATATTAATGTGACTTTTAATACTAATATGTATTCCAACAAGTAGGAGACAAGAAGCTATCTTCCTTGTCCTCCTTATCTCCTACGGTTCTGTCTGGCGCGATCGTTGGCAGGTGTAAAGTTAGTGGGCGTACCCGATGATTTTTTATTACTGCAAATATTCTTGCGTTAGTTCGTGTTCTGCCAAAACTTCCATATCGGATTCTATGTTATCCAGAAGCGTTGAAAAGTTTTTCCGGTCATATTCGCCGTCAAAAAAAGTTTCGAGAAACAAAGTTTTTTCTTCATCAATATATGCCTTTATAAACATAAAATTTGCATTCAAATCGTTGGCATATTTCAAAAGTTCTATTTTCTCGACATCTGGCTCGCAATCGTAAGGTATGATAATTAATACTCCTCTGTCTGGAATATTTCTTAGCATCATATTGGCTTTTCTTGGGTGACGGCATAGAAGCAGATCTTCTTCTTCTTCTTCAACCTGATATCCATTGAATTCCAAATGATTGCGATATTTCGCCAAAGGATGAGCTACTGCATCATTGATATTCATTTCGGTCATGGGTTTTCAGCCTCGCATATTTTTTTTAGGTACCCGAAAGGAATCCAAGGAACTGGGGAGGAGAGGAATGTAGAACATTCTGCCTCTACCCCAATACGATCGTGCCCAATGCCCAATCCCAGCTCAATAAGATTGTCCACAAGCTTTCTCCAGGGTTATCACCTTGTCGGGCTTTAATTAATTTTACTAAATTGTAGTAATTTTGACTGCTTAAACCCAAAATTTCTGGTTCGCTTGTGTAGGTGCGATGCCGATGGTGATGCTGGGATTCGGGGGTGGCGCGATGCTAGCTGCAAGGGCTTTTTCTCTAATTATTGCACGAACCCAAGCAGCGAATGCCTAAGCCACGCGATCGCTCTCCCGTAGCTAGGGGTGTGCATATCGCGCCGAATTTCCCCAGACTCGGTGCTGGTAAGATCGTGGCGGCGGCTAATTGCTAGCTAATGGCTAATTGATTATTAGCCATTAATCTTCATCTAGGGCGGGAAAAGCTGCTTCTATCCGCCACAATTGGTTTTTATATTCAATCAACCACTGGCGACTTTCTTTCGTCAATTGCTCCCAGACAATTTCCATTGGCACGTGGGGAGATGAATACCGATACTTTTGCCCCAAGGTTTTAAGATTTTCAGCTACGCTCAAGGGAATACCTAACTCTTCCCAGTCGGTTTCTACAACAATTCCCGAAACTCCCGCCGCTGGGTCGCAAATTAATTGCGAGGCTCTGATTAAATCGGCAAAATGTTTGGGTTTGAGTCCGGTTGTTGACTGAATTAATAGTGCTTTTTGCTGAGCTGGCGTCATTGGAATATCCGTGGCAGGAAAAAGGAATAATCTCAATATTTAACGCAATTTGCTAGTTATCTTTTTCTGGCTGCTAATGGCTAATGGCTAATAGCTAATGGCTGGTATAACCGAAAAATATTCCCATCAGCAATTAGCAAGCTTGCGATTAGCAATTGAGCAACCCACCATAGTTATAACTAGCAACTTACGTTATTTATCAGTTTACCGTCGCCATTCATCTATCTTTGAAAATCAACAAATTATTTTAAACTTTTATACCAGTCAGGCACAATTATCGGCATTTACGCATTTCCTCCGATAAATAAAGCACTTGAGCCTGCCGCATCTGGGTTATACCCTAATAAGAAATATTAAGTTTTGTAAAAAATGCAGAAAGTTCTAACTGTCCAGGCTGAGTAAAAAGTAGAAGTACAGTTGGACAATCAAAAGCGCAATGAACAGACAGTCAGGACTGAAGCAAAGAAACAAGGGTGATAGGAAAAATCCTTGGTTTGTCAACTCGAGATATGCATACCGATTGCTGGCGCGAAGTCCGCGCAGGCAGTAGGGTTCGCGAAGGACTCTTCACCAAAGTTTCTTTTCTCTTCTGGCGTCAGTCGAGACACTCTTAACGCGACAGCTTGCGGTTAGGAGAGGAAGGAAAACAAATTGCGAACGCGAGTGCGTGCGGTCGGCATATCGCGAAGCGTGCCGGTGGCATATCGCACCCAGCCATGAATAGCACTTTTGGTGTTAGTTTTTAGATTATGGATGAGCAACTTGAACAATTAGTACTAGAGGCGCAACGGCACGCTAGCCAAACTCCGGAGCGGCAGTTAGCCTTAGAGGAGATAGTGAAAGAAATCTTGCGATCGCGCAAAATTGCTCGTCCGCCTATGGGTGAACCTTTATCTGGTGTTTATCAAGAGATTTACGCTCGAGTAAAACAGCAGTTTTTGCACGAAATTGAGGAGGAATTGCACAATTACAGCCCAAAAGTTATATCGGTGAGAGAATGGGCTAACACCCTGCGGAATCAAGCTTGTAAAAAAGCCCTGGAGGATGGGCAACTGCTCAAAAATCTCGCACTAGAAGCCCAACGACACCCGCCTGGTTCTAAGTTAAGGCAACATGCTTTAACCCAACTGATTGAAGCCATTAGGCTGTCGGGTAGGCTGTGTCATCCAAGAAGACCTGGATTATCCCCCAAGTTTTATAATTTGCTTTATGATGAAGTAGTAAATAAAACCTTAATTTATGTCTGTCGAAAGATTGACAACTACGACCCCGAACGGGGATACGGACAATTTATGAACTGGGTAAACTTTCGATTGGAACGAGTATTTATAGAGTGCGAGCGCGAATTTAGAAATCAGGATATCGATGTGTTACCTTGGCCTGATGAGCCATTCGATATTGTCGCACCAGAGTCACCAATTTCATTGTTTGAAATGGTACGAGAATGTCTAGAAGAAGACGCTGGAAAAGTATTTCAAAAAGAATATATTAGACCAAAAAAAGATGCGAATTTTAGAGCGATAGCATTAAAAAGATTTGATGGAAAAAGCTGGAAAGAAATTGCCCAAGAATTAGATGTGAAAATTCCAACCTTGAGTAGTTTCTTTCAAAGAAGCTGCGAAAAATTTCGCTTTGAGTTAATGCAATGTATTAGAGAGTGAAGAGCTATGAGGGTAAATCAATCAATCATCAACACCGATCTCGAACCTTGGAGGTTTACGGTGACGCTGGCTTTATCAGCGCACGCGCGAGCGAAACAGTTTCAAGGTTACCATTCCAATCCTCAAAAAGCCAAACAGGTTTATCTCAATACTTTGGCGGTGTATGCAGTCAATTTTTACCTGGATTGCATGGGAATTGAAACAAATTGGTCAGCCAGTTTTAGTTGTAATCCATTAATGCAAACAATCCTGGATGTCGCCGATTTAGATATTCCTAAATTAGGCAAATTAGAATGTCGTCCGGTATTACCAGAAGATGCGGTTGTTTGCATTCCGCTAGAAGTATTGTCAGATAGAATTGGCTATGTAGCGGTACAGCTTGACGAAACGCTACGAGAAGCGACATTGTTGGGATTTAGCAAAACGGTTCCAGAAAGCGGTGAATTAGCGATTGGGGAGTTGCGATCGCTTCCAGATTTGCTAGAACACCTACGAGTAAAAGCACCTTCCCCATCCAAAAACCAAATCAGCAAATGGTTTGAGAATATATTTGAAGCTGGTTGGCAATCATTGTCAGCACTTTTAAGCACAAATCAAGCGAATCTAGCCTTTAGAAGTAGCACAACTGTAGCCAGTGTCAGAAGTAATGAGGAGACTGTTAAAGCAGCCAAACTGATTGACTTGGGAGTAGAAATGGAAAATCAATCGGTAGCACTGCTGATGGCGATTACGCCGACTTCCGAACAGAAAGCGATCGTCTTAGTGCAAGTGCATCCAGTGGGTAGAAAGACTCTGCCAGCCAATCTGAAACTAAGTTTACTTGTATCGGAAAAAACTATCAAAGAAGTGCAATCTAACGGTCAATATAACTACATTCAACTGCCACCATTTCGGGGGGATTCTGGAGAAAGCTTTGATATCCAAGTAAGTTTAGGTGAAGCTAGCGTAACCGAGACTTTTGAAGTCTGAATGCAGGCGCGTTTAAAAATGGTTATATAAAAATCCAGAAACCCGGTTTCTTTGAGAAACCGGGTTTCTTAGAAAGACTAAAAGCTCAGATGAATTTTGCTAGAAGTATGATGAATTGAAATAGGTGTGCGCTCGCGCCTTATTGGTTGGGAATCACCGTAACATTGGTGCGCTCATCAATAAGGAATCTGAGCGTACGCACTCCTATGTTGTGCTTGCGTGCAGGAGAGCGTACGCCCAGCTGTGGCAAAACAGCAATGTCTAGACAAATCTAAAGTCTCGTGCAAAGTCCACGTTGGTCGAGTCTTGTATGATAGCAATAAAGTCATCAGTTCCCTTAAGATAAATGACGGTATCCAAGGCTGAACCGCCACGCCAATTTCCGGTTTTGAGTTGGTATTGACTTGCATTGCCAGGAATTTCGATCCAATCGTATTGCCATTCCCAATCTGTAATCAGGGCATAGCCTGTACTTTGGTAGGAAACTCCCCACCAACCACCAAGAACGAAAGTATCACTTCCAGCTCCACCTTGTAAAGTGTCGTATTCCGTGCCGCTGGTTGCATAACCATCAAGGCGGTCATTTCCATCTCCGCCATACAGCTCGTCGTTGCCAGACATCCCTAAGAGGGTGTCATTGCCTGTCCCAGCATACAGTTTGTCGTTGCCGTTGCCACCATTTAGGTAGTCGTCCCCAATCTCGTCATGGGTACTGCTAAAGCCTAGGGTGTCGTTGCCATCATCGCCATACAGGTAGTCGTTGCCCCAACTACCGATTACTGCGTCGTTATTTGCACCACCATGTAAGGTGTCGTTGCCGTAATCGCCATACACCCAGTCGTCACCGGCAAGAGCGTCGATAGAATTATTGTTTTGAGTTCCGAAGATGGTGTCATTCCCATTGGTAGGATAGCTTGCCATTTTAATTTCTCCTTGTTTCCCTATATTGATGTCCAGGGTGGGTGTCAACCTATGAACTCCGTCATCTGTTCAATAGTTGAATGCTGTTCGTATTTGCATTGAGGTTTAAAATACTTTCCCCTCTATCTGCATATCACTCCACTCAAAAACCCAGCATTTTATGCAAAATTCCAAATATTAATTTGTGTAAAAAATGCGTAATTATTGGCTGTTGAGGCAGAGTAATTATATTTGTAGATACAGGACTGACAAAAATGTCATGGTAAGTTGAGCGTACGCACCCCAACATCCCTATTTTGTGTAAGGGCGCGTACGCACAGTTATTCGCCATGTCTTAAGTCCTGACCCACTTATTCAGATAAATAAACCCAATGGGATAAATCTAACGGTAGTTCTCGATAACCGCCATAGATTTCGGTTTGGCGATCGCTAGCTATTTCCAAATACTCTAAGTCGGCGATCGCTCTCCTGGCAAAATTGTCATGGTAAGTTGAGCGTACGCACCCCAACATCCCTCTTTTGTGTAAGGGCGCGATATGCCAAGGGCTAGCTGCGCGTACGCACAGTTATTCGCCATGTCTTAAGTCCTGACCCACTTATTCAGATAAATAAACCCAATGGGATAAATCCAACGGCAGTTTTTGATAACCGCCATAGATTTCGGTTTGGCGATCGCTCGCTATTTCCAAATACTCTAAATCGGCGATCTCTCCTAACTCCTGCCCCTCGTAGCTTCTGTCATTGTTAGTAACACCCCCTGAATTAACCCGATCTATGCTATCGGGTTTATTTTGATGACTTTTGCGCTTTTGATATGTGGCTTTTACGATCCAGTTGTAAGTGCGGTAAGGTATATAATGGAGAGGATTATAGCCAGCAAAGCGCAAGATTAAAACACAAGCCCAAGCATACTTTTCGTTGCGAATGGCTTCAACAACTTGCTCGAACTGTTCGTCAGTCAGGAATTTATCGAGT
>NZ_JBHFNP010000366.1:0-9097 GCF_041929235.1 Microseira sp. BLCC-F43 | reverse complement strand
AAAAAAGCTGTATATTAAATTTTAATTAATCAAAACTCAACCTTTCTACCTGTTAGCAAATAGCATCATCAACAGAAAGTTGAGTGTGAATCTGTAGCGGAAAACGCCACAGAGACAAAATCCTTTGTTGCCAAGGCGATCGAGGAGTCAGATGTACATAAGTCCGGTCAGGGACATCGATTGGCAGTAAAGTAATATCGCGAACAGCTGCGAGTAGTTGTTCAGCGGTAGGATGATATGATGTCCGCCTAATTACCCTGAATAAAAATCTCTCCCAAGTCACCGTGTCACCGTTCTCCCTTGTCATTCCTAACTATGGGTGTTTCACCAGACATGATATGAGCCGTAGCGCGTTTAGGATTAGCTGCGTATAGACCCGCTAACTTCTCTTTTTGTCCAGTTAAATTACGACGAACGGAAAATTACAGTAGAGTCAGGACAAGCAGACCAATCGAGAGCAAGCGCATCAAACCAGTCACATGGTCATCTCGCTGCAAGTACATGGGAGTCAAAGATAAGCGAAAGCCTTTCAACCCACATTCCGCACCCTCAACTGGCACAATCGGAAATTACGGAGATAAAAGAACCCACCAAGAATAAAAACAGACATTCTGTGACTTAAACCAAACGATGCCTGTTTTTTAAGGATAAGTTGACCGAAGTGAGAAACTCAAATAGTCTCAGTAGAGAAGCACAAAGGCGATCGCACTCTGATTACCGACAACAAAAGAATGGTTATTCCAGCCTGATAGAGACGCTCAACTTTTGCTTTAAAATCAGTCATCTTTTTGTTTAAGTCACATTTGACCATTTTCTTCTTCCAAACCTCTCCAAAATCTTCTTCAAGTCACACCTGTTTGAATTTCCCCATAGTAAGCATCCTCAAACTCAGGAAACTTCTTGCAACATCCTACGAAGACAGACAAGGCTATCTCCCGTTCCACGCTGGACATCTTCAACTGTTTCGTATTCGATAGTCCAATACCCTTGATAACCAGAGTCTAGAAGCTCCTTGAGAATTGGCTTCCAAACGATTTCTCCCTCGCCAAAGGCACAGTACTCTGTGCCACCGTTGCTCCATCGAACATCTTTCCAATGGCTGTAATTCACCCACGGCAAGATATAGCGTAGCGCCATTAAGGGATCGACACCTTCTTTCAAGAAGTTTGCTGGATCGAAATTTACACCAACTGCAGGGCTTTTTATACCTTCCACGATCTTTGCTGTCTGTTGACCATTAACTGTAAGTCCCCCATGATTTTCTATAGCTAGCTTAATTCCATATTCTTGGGCGTAATCTCCTGCAAGGTTGAAGGCGTAATGGAGGCGGTTAAGAACTTCTGAGGAAAGATTCTCACTTACACTATCACCAGTAAAAATCCTCACTACCTCTGCGTTCAACCGCTTGGCTATGTCCACAAAACGTTGAACTTTCTGAATCTGCTCTTCCAAATCTGATTTATCCATCAACGTGAAGTCGTTATTGGCTGCTATGCAGACTACGCGCACACCTATCTCGTCAGCCCAACTTGCAACCCGATCTACTTCCTCGTCACTGCAACTATCAAGCAGATGTTTAGGTGTTGTGGGATCTACATTAACCTCGACTGACTCTATACCTAAATTAGCTGCTAAACGGAAGTATTCTGGGATTTCTAACTCTCTATAACCCCATGCAGCACATGCAAATTTAACTTGGTTGTTATTAGTATTTGACATCACATACCTTTACACTATCAGTACAATACATCTTTACTTTTGGACTAACTATTTTCCGATGGAGCAGCGCGAAGCACTGTTTTGGCTAGTACTGCAACGATCGCGTTTAGGATGACGATAATACCTAAAGCACCTCGGAGGTCAATCAAATCGGCAGCGAACCCGATCAGGGGTGGACCGCACAGAAATCCAAAGTAGCCTGCAGTTGTTACTGCCGCGAGGGCAAGACCGGGGGCTATTCCTGGAGTGATTCCTGCCGCACTCAGCACAATCGGACCAATCGAGGCTAAACCCATACCAACGCAGGCGAAGCCGATGAGTGCCGTAACAGGGTGGGTAATTAGTAAAGACAACGCCAATCCACCACTAGCCACAATACCGCCGAGGCGTATCATCCATACTGAACCCAGATGTTGGGTGAGCCAATCTCCTATGAAGCGACCCACGGCCATCGTCATGGAAAAGACTACGTATCCAGCGGCAGCCAGTCCAGGTCCAGTGTTAATTGTATTCTGGAGATAGATCGCGCTCCAGTCAGCCATCGCACCTTCCCCCAGCAGACCACAAAACGCCACTACCCCCAACCCGAGGAGCGCTCCCGTCGGTATAGCAAAAACTGGCTCTTCATGGCTATCGGTTTCAATATCGGCTGACAATAACCAATTTGATGCTGCGAGCCCAACTATTCCCAGCAAGAGTCCAGTGCCGAGCAAGTGTAGAACGGGATCAACCCCTAAATAGGCCAACAAACCGCTGCCAGCTGCACAACTCATACCGCCAACACTGAACATACCGTGAAATGACGACATGATCGGTCTGCCGTAACGTTTCTCGACATCTATGCCTTGGGCGTTTATACTCACATCGGTTGCTCCGTTAAAAGCTCCGAATAGCAGTAATGAAACTTCCAGTAGTGGTTCATTAGGAGCTAACGCGAGTAGGAGCAGCACCATGCAGTAGCCTAACACTGCTGTTGTGGTTACCAGGCGGCTGTCAAAGCGAGCAAGTAACCACCCCGTTGCTGGCATAGTTACTACCGCACCAATCGCCATACCCAGTAACACACGTCCGAGTTCACCATCACTCAACTCAAGTTTCTGTTGTACCGTTGGGATACGTGCGACCCAGTTGGCAAATACTGCGCCTTGGATGTAAAACAGTGCTGCTACAGCAAGGCGAGCAGCGCTTGGCACTTCCTTTTGTATCTGTTCATCCAGCAGATCTTGACTTATAGACATGTCCCACCTCCTTCTATTCCTCCTTTCATTCGTCACAGATTACGATAGCGCGAACAAAGTCATCCGCAATTATGCTGAATATCATGAGTTCATCACACGCTCTAGCCAAGCTCTATCAATCGCTTCCAGTGAATCCAGCACAATATCTGCGGCTGCAAATTCAGGATTCTCTCGTTCCTCTGCTGCTGGAATTACGATACATCGCATACCTGCATTTTTGGCACTCATCATGCCACGAATAGAATCTTCAACCGCGACGCATTTGCTTGGATGCACGCCAAGACGGCGTGCAGTTGTCAAATAAACTGCTGGATGGGGTTTGCCAAATTCCTCGGTTTCCGCAGAATTTAAAACATCGAATGCGTCTTGCAAACCTAGCCTCTTCAGTACCAAGGAGACTAAAGACATTGGCGATGAAGTTGCTAACGCTAGGGGCAAGTCCATGCTTCGACACAGTTGCACGGCTTCAACTGCTCCTGGCATTGGCTTCCCCTCTGTCTCCACAAGGAAGCCAACCCGACTGAGGATGCGTTCGGCAACTGCGGACTGGCTAGCACCTGTCCAAGGGAACTGTGCGTACCAATAACTAACGACCTCATCGGTACGCAAGCCCATTGTTTGAGAACACATGCTCGGTGTCAGCGGCACTCCTAAATTGTTGAATACCTCTACTTCCGCTCTACACCATAGCGGTTCGCTGTCTATTAATACACCGTCCATATCGAAGATGGCAGCTACGTCCAGCATGAGAACTTTCCTCAAGCGTTCATCTCCACAACGGTGCGCGTACCCGGTTGGGGACTCCAGGCGGTTAGTTCGGTTGGCAGCTTCTCTAGAGGTATCATCCGACCCAGCAGTTGCTCAAAGAATTTTTCGTCGCGTTTAATGTAAGCGATCGCTGCCCCCATTGTCTGGTCTGTGGCACCTGCAAAAGATGAGATCACCGTAATTTCCCGCATAAATAGCTCGTGTGGGGATACTGGTAAGGAAATCCCTTGCTTGGGTACACCATAAATGCATACTATACCAGCCTTGCGTACCAGACGCAGCGCAGTGGCTAGACCATCTGGCGAACCCGAACACTCGACGATTAGGTGCGCCCAATCGGGTTCTGGCATCTCGACTCGTTTAATACCCAATCGATCTACCCAAGGAAGCGGCGCTTTAGTGATGTCGTACAGGTAGATTTCCCCATGGAAGTTGGGGGAATGAGTTAGCAGATAGGAAATCAGAACACCCGAAAGTCCTCCACCGATAATCAGGGTTTTTGGTCGGGATACTGACAACAGATTGGTAGCAGCCAGAATGCGACTAGCTCCCCTCACCGCACAACTTAGAGGCTCTATCAGGACACCCAATGCTGGATTGTCCAATTCAAAGGGATGCAAGGACTTCCTGGGTGCGCGAATTTTCTGGGCATATCCACCGTCGTGGTTGACACCGAGTTCCTGCAAATTGAGGCAGTGACTGGTAAGTTGCTCTCGGCAATAGGTGCATTGACCGCAGGAAATCTCGTTATTCAGGGCAAAATAACCTTTTTCCTGAGGTAGCCGACAAACTACCTCATGACCCAAGATGCGCTCTTCATCTAAGCCCGCCATTGTCAACTGTTGGTCTGTTTTGCACACTCCGACAAATTCCACATCGGCAATGACTTCTCCATCTTGGACATTGGTTGGCGTGCTGACTTCACGGATCTCTACCTGATTGGCTCCGTATAGAACTGCGGCTTTCACTTGACACCTCCTGTGGCTAAAGATTGGGTTGAAAGCATCGGACCGAGTTTTTGCAGCACCTGATCGAGAACCCCAATAGTACGGTCAATTTCCTCGTAGCTGATGTCGAGATAGGGGGCGAACTTCAGGACGTTAAGGTCATATCCCCCTGTTTGCAGAATCATTCGCCAAGTCTTTCCCAGCCATGTAAAGTCGTTGTCTTGCGCGATCGCCGCTGCCAGTTGGGCAGAATTGCGATACGGTACACCCCTTTCATCCGCAAAAACCATATTCAGGAGCAGTCCCAAGCCATCAACGCTGTAGACAAAGGGATGACGAGCTTGCAGTTGGCGCAGCTTAGCCAGAAAGTACTCGCCTTTGGCTGGTACGGAAATTTCATAGTCCTGTGCCATCATATACCGCCACGTCGCCAATGCTGCTGCCGTACCCAGTGGGTGATTCGCAAAGTTACTGTGGGCGTGTCCTGGCGTGAAGACTTTTGGATCCACTAAGTCTGCTCTTGCCCATACCAAGCTCACCGGACTCAGTCCATTCGTGAATGATTTGCTCAAGGTGATAATGTCTGGCACGAACCCAAAGTGTTCAAAAGCGAACAACTTTCCGGTACGATACATCCCCACTTGAATTTCGTCGGCGACAATCAGAATCCCACGTTCGCGCAAATCCGTGAGGAATTTCTGATAAAAATCCTTCGGAGGGATTGTATAGCCCCGCCCTTGGCAAGGTTCGATAACCATCGCACCTATCTCGGAACTATTGGCGCTGGCAATGCCATAATATTCGTTTTCAAAAGCCTTGCCGATCATGCTAGCGCAGTATAAATCGCAGGTGTCTCTTTCCTTTTCATAGAAACACTGAGAGCAGTTGGCAAACGGGAACATAATCGCCCGTTCTGGAAACTCGTTAAAATACTGCCGATATCGGTGGCTGGAAGAAAGGTTCAGTGTAGCGAGGGAGCGTCCGTGGTATGCGCCCATCATCACAGCTACCTTGTTCTTTCCTGTATTCTTACGAACAATCTTCAGCGCGTCCTCTACCACTAGGGAACCGCCCACATTGAAAGATACCCGACCCTTGATGCCAGTCCTTTCATATATGGCATCGACCACCTGTTGGGCTATCAACAACTTCTCGCTATGTAGGAAGTCACCACACGCTTGGGGGAGCGTCTGGAATTGTCTTAAAACCTCCGATTCGATCTGTGGATTTCGATAGCCGAAGTTACAGCTGGAATGCCACATTCCTGTATCAATGTAGGTGTTGGCATCGTTGTCGAAAACTAACCCTCCTTGACAACTACTGACCAAGATGGGGTTCTCTTGATAGTGAACAGTATCTCCCCACGAAACACATTCCCGATCAATTTTCCGCAGATCCTCAACGCTGGCTTTTGGTAGTATCTTTAGGTTGTCACCATATCTTACCGCTTTTGACTCAACTCCTTGCCCCAAGAGCATTTCACTACTTGCTTCACTTATCAATTCTGTGTTTATGTTCAACAACCTGTTCTCCAACATACTTTCTCCTGTTTCTAACCTGACTATTTGTACTAACTAGCTAACAATTTTGCTCCGAGTTACTAATGCTCGGTCAATTCCTTGTAATTCGCGGTAAAACCTTGAAAAACTCTGTTTAGGTTTCCACTTTGAATCCTTCAAACGTCGTGGGGAAACCCTTACCAGTTGGTGAGGCACACATAACCCCCACACTCACAGTCTCAATTGATGTCAGATGGGCTAATCTGAGCATGGTGTATTTCTCCCCTTCGAGAGAGTAGAATACCTGCAAGGCTGACCCCTGTCGAATCACACGCATCCAAATCGAAGAGAGGTTTTGTGGTATGGAGACAAAAGATGCGTCTGAGTAATCGTGGGTAACTACAGCAATCACTTCCAGCACGCCATCAATAAGTTCAATCCCACACTTCAGCCAATTGGCTTCATCCAAACGCACCATCAATCCTGCCTGGTCGTATTGCTCCTGATACTGACCACTAATTTTCACCTCAGCAATAAAATCACCCGTGACTTGTTTGTAATAGAAGTGTGCATTATCGCTGATGAAGTCGTAGTGGGTCTGGCGCCAGAAATCTGTCTTGTGAGTTGAGGTAATTTTAATGGTGTCATTTTGAGACTCCCAGAGCAAAGGCTCATTGTGCCAGTTCATCACAGTTGTCTTCCTAGACATAATTTCTTGTTCATTACTTTTCATTTACCAAACCATGAGTTTTTTCTACACAATTGCCAACACAATTATTGAGATTCATTCTTCTGTGACGCACCCAACAAATTTCCTGTACAAATTTACCATAATTTATCTTATGGTATTCGCCCTTTTTTAGGATTTGTACACCAGATAATCTTATTGGCAAAAACCAGATAATCTTGTGGATTCTACAATTAATTAATATTTACTCATCTATACCCTTACCTATTTTTATACTAAAAATTACTTACTTTTACTAACAGCGCTAGCGCCGATTGTCAAGTAAGTTAGATAACAGTAGCAGCAAGATAGATAGCACCCTTAAAGTTTGTTGCTCGCCGATCGTAAGTTGTGGCGATCGCTCCATTTTTAGCGATCTGCGCTCCCTTGCCAAGCGTTGCGATCGCACTTATTGCCCAAGATGGCTTCACTCAACCCATCGCACGTTTGCCTCAGCACTGTGCTGGTAGGCACGCACAATTGTTGAGTCTATCATTGGGTATTCATTGTCTGCATCTTCGCCTAACGCCTCAAACAGCTGTTGCCACACTCCGCGTTTTGCCCATCGACTAAAACGCGTATGAACTACTCGAAAATCCCCAAATCGTTCGGGTAAATCCCACCACGGATTACCTGCTCGGTAGCGGTAAAGTAGATAAGCCAGTAAGGTGATTTCTTACTGTATGGTATAGCCGCCATCAACTGTCAAGGATTGTCCAGTAACAAACGAAGCCCCGTCTGAACATAGCCACACAACTGCTTCGGCAACTTCTTCCGGATCGCCGATCCGCCCCAATGGATGCTTTGCCATCATTTGCTCTTTAGACTCAACGCTATTACCCAGAAAGGGGTTATTGCTGAGGAAACGGTTTAGCATTGCAGTTTCGATAGAGCCAGGAGACACTGCATTGATGCGGATGCCAGATTTAGCATACTCCAAAGCCGCGGATTTCGTCATTCCTAAAACGCCATGCTTACTGGCAGAATAAATAGAGGAAGCCGGCATACCAACCAGTCCAGATATCGAGGAAGTATTGACAATAGTACCACCACCAAGCTTAAGCATCTCTAGGATTTCATATTTCATCGACAACCACAACCCTTTAAGATTAATGTCAATGATGGAATCAAACTCCTCCTCAGTCTGCTCAACGAGCGTTTTTATTGGTCCCTCAATACCTGCATTGTTGAAGGCGATATCTAGACGACCATAAGTTGCCACGGTTTTGTTAACCAATGCCTCAACTTCTACCGCTTTTGCAACGTCGGTTTTAACGAAAAAAGCTTCACCGCCTATATCTTTAATCAACTGTGCGGTTTCTTCACCCTCTAGGGTTCGCCGACTGGCAACAACAACTTTAGCTCCTTCTTTGGCAAAAGCCAGCGCCGTAGCCCTACCAATCCCGGAGCTACCACCAGTTATCAAAGCTACTTTACCTACCAGTCTTGCCATTTTAAAAATATCCTCATACGTTTGGCGCTCATGTCAAGTTTTTTGTGACATACAGTATTAAAACATATATTTAGCACACCCCTACAGCAATTTTTTTTTTTTCAAAATTAGCAATTCGTTGTCACTGGCCCGACCTGAAAGGGTCATTTGTTTTGCAGAGTCTGCTCTGAATCGGGAAGCGACACTGCCGGGTTTGATCCCTTGACCCAATGGTATCTCCTTGCCTGGGATGCCTTCCCCGCCAGAGAGTTCCCCTTCGATCAAGCCAGACAACTCGCTTTAGCCATAGGAGTATTTGATGGCAAGAGGGTTTGGGCGGTTGAAAGGCTTTCCCTAATCTTTGACTCCCATGTACTTGCAGCGAGATGACCATGTGACTGGTTTGATGCGCTTGCTCTCGATTGCTCTGCTTGTCCTGACTCTACTGTAATTTTCCGTTCGTCGTAATTTAGCTGTACAAAAAGAGAAGTTAGCGGGTCTATACGCAGCTAATCCTCAACGCGCTACGGCTCATCCTACCGCTGAACAACTACTCGCAGCTTTTCGCGATATTACTTTACTGCCAATCGATGTCCCTGACCGGACTTATGTACATCTGACTCGTTGATCGCCTTGGCAACAAAGGATTTTGTCTCTGTGGCGTTTTCCGCTACAGATTCACACTCAACTTTCTGTTGATGATGCTATTTGCTAACAGGTAGAAAGGTTGAGTTTTGATTAATTAAAATTTAATATACAGCTTTTTT
>NZ_JBHFNP010000365.1:0-7480 GCF_041929235.1 Microseira sp. BLCC-F43 | reverse complement strand
TGTTACACCTAATGTTTGGGTTGGGTCACCTTTTTGGGTGCCGCTACACAAACTTGCGCCAAAAGGCTGTACTTCACTCAAAAAGCAATCTGCTTTTAAGGCACAACAGAAAAATCTTTCCCTTCGACTTCGGGTCTAGCTTGTGCCGAGTCAATTCCCCCAGGGTGCGGAGGACGGTTTCTGACACCCGCATCGGCGTCACCATCGGGAAAATCGTCATCGGGGGGATACCAGCGATATCTGCTTGAAAGGTGCGTAATCGCATGATAAATATCGAAAATTGCCCTTAAAAAGCCGTAAGCGCTCTCGGCAAGCAAAAAATAGATAAATTGCATGGCTCGACTTTCCTTGTTATATCAGATTACGATATATTGTAAAATAATATATCGTAGATTGATATAAAGCGATGCAAGTCAAAATTGATCCAGAGAATTTCCTGCCGCTGAAACCGGCGGCGTTTCACATTCTGCTGGCGTTGGTGGATGGGGAAAGGCATGGGTACGGGATTATGCAGGAAGTGCGACAAAGCACGAATAACAGCGTCAAACTCGGTCCCGGTACGCTGTACGGCACGATTAAGCGCCTGCTGGCGGATAAACTGATTTTGGAGTCAGAAGAAAGACCCGATGCCAAATTAGATGACGAACGCCGCCGCTATTATTGCCTAACAGAATTAGGTCGCCGAGTCATTACTTTGGAAGTGCAACGTTTAGCCAATTTGGTCAACATGGCATCGGCGAAAAAGTTGCTGGATGGAAGTATTGCGGGAGGCAATTTCTAATGTCAACTTTGCTGAGCAATATTTCGGTTTGGTTGTATAGCATATTGCTATTAGCCTATCCTCCAGCTTTCCGTTGGGAATACGGACAAGAAATGATGCAACTATTTCGCGATATGCTGCAAGATTCAATTCGGCAACGGGGATGTTTGGGAATTTTAGAAGTGTGGTTTTGCGTCTTGCCGGATTGGGTGACAACTGTGAGGCAACAGCGCTTACTGGCAGCGAATTATTACCGCTCCAGATGGATTTTTACTATAGTTGTACAAGCTGTTATCGCTTTGATTTTTTTAGTTTTTGGTTGGGTTTATTGGTTTTATGCTAAGCAGTAACGCATCTGATGCAGGTCTGACGCGCTACGAGCAATTGATAACGAGTAAAAAAAGGAGATAGGGATGAGGAAAATGACGGATGATAATGCAGAAATCAAAAACTATCTAGATGAGATCGTGGCCTTGTAAACGGAATAAAGGCAAGTCCCAAGCTAGTAAACCAAGTTGCTAGTTATAACTATCGTGGGTTGCTCGCATTGCTAATCGCAAACTTGCTAATTGCTGATGGGAATATGTTTCGGTTCTACCATTAGCCATTAGCTATTAGCCATTAGCCATTAGCAACCCTAAAAAGATAACTAGCAACTAGGGTTAGTATTAGAATATATGGCATCTAAATTTTATGAAGAGGTGAAATACACTGAAAAAGAAGTGAAGGCGCTGTAAAACTTTTGGTTGCAAAAATTCGTTCCGAACGAACTTCAATTTCACCTGCACCACTTCACCTACACCATTCTTGGTGCGTTACTTTGGCGTGTGAAGCTAATCGCATACAGTTTGGACTGCGACTTGGTAAGCTGCTACGCACCTAATTTGAGAGTCAAATTTTCCCTTCTTCTTGTGGGGTGGGACGTATTGCCCGCCTCTTTATTGGATTTAAATGCGTAGCAGCTTATAAGTCCTGAAGCAAAATGGCAAATTGGCAACATCTAACCGCAGTAAAAGTCAATAATCAGATGATTTGAGGATGTTGTGGCAATTAGTTATGGCAGCAACTTTGAACTTGAACCCCCCATTGCTGGCAAACAATGCCGGCATACTGGCAATCGGTACAGATGGGAATGATTCCCTCAGTGGTACCGATGGGAATGATACCCTCAAAGGTAGAGCTGGCAATGATACTCTCTGGGGTTTTAAAGGTAACGATCTGCTTGAAGGAGAGGCAGATGAGGATTGGCTTTACGGAGGTCCTGGCAACGATACACTTCTAGGTGGAGCAGGAAACGATGTTCTCGATAGTGGAGTAAGCGTTACCCAGAGTATTGTTCTACTGGACACCGACGACCCAACGTCGGGCAATGATTTTCTCGATGGTGGTTTGGGTAATGATTCCCTAACCAGTAGTGGTGGTGACGACACACTGATTGGCGGAGATGGGGATGATGTATTATCTGGCGGAACGGGTACTAGATTCAATACTGGGGTTATATATTTAGAGGACTCCTATGGGTTGGTAGGTCCAGAGGAGTCTGACAACGATGTTCTCGATGGTGGGAATGGTAACGACACTCTCGATGGTGGCAATGGCAACGATATTCTCAGTGGAGGAAGTGGTAACGATCTTCTCATTGGTGATACGATGCCAATCCTAAGCGGAGTTCCCTATAGGATTAATCCCGGTAGCGATCGCCTCGATGGTGGGGATGGCAATGACTCGCTCAACGGTGGGAGTTACAACGATACGCTCATAGGTGGAGCAGGTGATGATATTCTCAGTGGTGATAGCGATAGCGATCGCTTGATTGCCGGAGATGGCAACGATATTCTCAAAGGTGGAGAAGGAAGCGATACTCTCACAGGTGGTTTGGGGAGCGATCGCTTTGGATTCACCTTTACGAGTTACATAGACCGCTCTCTCCCCTACCGCCTTAACCCACTAACGTTCCAATTGTCGCCCTCTGGTTTGCCATCATCTCCCCAACCTCAACCGCCAAAACCCGAAAGTGGAATTGACACCCTCGAAGATTTCAATCTCCAAGAGGGAGACAGGATCGAAATCCTCAGTTTCGGGCAAATTTCGATTAACCAAATCTCGTACAATTCCAACACGGGTGCGCTGTTGTTTAACAGTCAACAATTCGCTCAACTTCCAACAGGTCTTGACTTCAATCCCAATCGGGATATCGACTTGAGAATTAGCCCTCCTATAACCCGATTGATGCCTCCTGCTACATCGTTTTAACTAGCTAGATTCCGCAAAGGAATCGGGTTTATCCGAGAAATAAAGCCTTTTTTGATAGGACTTACGCTCGGAGAACCAAAAACAAAGGTGATGCGTCAATCTCGCGACTGTAAACCCAGGATTTTTCGGATACCCCTTAGTTTTTTTGCGTAATATGATGTCCGGTAAATCACCCATAATTAAAACTCAGAGCGTCCCCCTATCCCCGCGTCCTTAGCGTCAGTCCTAACTAAGGGTATTCAAGCGGACATAATATAAGTCCTGTTTGATTTATAGCGGATTGCAGCCATTGATCGTACACTTTTGTGTGCGATCTTTATTAATGCTAAGCTGCTACGCATTTAAATCGAATAAAGAGGCGGGCAAGATGCCCACCCCACAAGAAGAAGGGAAAATTTGACTCTCAAATTAGGTGCGTAGCAGCTTACCTCCCAGACTTACGCCTGGGAACGAGTGATGGTGCGTTGCCGCCTCCTATGTTTAAATGAGTTTTTCTGCTTTGCAATATATTTGTCTTGGGGTTTCGCTGAAATACTTAAACAACGCCGGACATAACCAACCTTCTAAATTTTTATCTTGCCAGCGATACCAATTGCCGCCGTATTCTTCCCTAACCCAAACTAATTCTGCTTGATATCCTGGGAAAGGATTGGCAGAAAATAAAAGCTTAAAACCAAACTCAGCTTTGGGAATATCTTGAACTAAAATATCAATCATTTCCGGGATGCCGCTCACAAAGGGTTCTCGTTCAAGTCCGACTCGCTCGTCATCAAATACCCAAGTGCCTTGGTATCGATAAGGAAAGATTACCAGCATGGCGTTAGCCATTTTTTCCACCTTGTATTATATTGGTGAAGTAGTTAACGCAAGTTGCTAGTTATAAACTTTGGCGTTGCTAATTGCTAATTGCTAATTGCTAATCTTGGATTTTTACCAATCTCGCCATTAGCCATTAGCCATTAGCTGCTATGCATGAGATAACTAGCAACTTGAGTTAGTTAGATGATTGATTAATTCAATTGTAACTGATAACGAGTAAAAAAGTGGGATATAAGGGTTAGTAAAATGACCGATGATAATGCAGAACTCAAAAACTATCTAGAACGGGAAAATCGCCTTAAAGAATGGCCTTCTAAACGGAATAAAGGCAAGTTCCAGCAGCTAGTATTAGAATATATGGCCTCTAAATTTTATCAGGAGGTGAAATATTCTGAAAAAGAAGTGAATGCGCTGTTAAATCAATATCATACGTTCAACGATCCAGCACTGTTGCGGCGGGAGATGGTGGAACGTAAATTACTGGCGAGGATGCGGGATGGAAGTGCTTATTGGCGTCCGACTGTGTCCGAGTAATCGAAACAGTGTATCTTGTTATGAGTTGAGAGCGATCGCCTACACACCATGTGCTGTTTACTAGGATACCTCGGTTCACCCATTCTGCTAGACTACCTAACCCAAGTTGCTAGTTATAACTATCGTGGGTTGCTCGCATTGCTAATCGCTAATTGCTAATTGCCGCTCGGAATATTTTTCGGTTCTATCATTAGCCATTAGCCATTAGCTATTAGCCATTTCAGTATCCATTTTAACAAAAAAATACCGCGAGGTAACGGCTGAGGCGTGGGCAGGGTCAAAGAATTTTTACTGTCTAATCTATCTTGTAAAATATAGAGGGCTTGGTCAATTTCTTGGGCGCATTGGCGATACCTGGATAAAGATTTACCAACGGGATCTGCAATGTCCAATGAAGTTGGTTCTCCGACAAATTCTTTCAGGGTAAATGTTTTGTCGCTCAGTTCGGGAAAGATGGCGATTGCCAGATATTTATGCAACCTTGTCATCGTCAGCACTAAGTCTGCCCATTGGATTAATTCTAAACTAATTCCTTGGGGCTTTTGCTCGTATTGAATGCCATACTCTGATAATATAGTTAGTGAGTTAGACGCTACTGTAAAACGCTTGTTTGCAATAATTCCAGCGGAACGAACTTCAATTTCATCTATTTTTCCGAGTCGCCTAATTCTTTCCCGAAATAGCGCCTCTGCCATCGGACTGCGACAGGTGTTACCCGTACAAACAAATAAAATTCGCATTTTTCACAACTCATGAAACAATATACTTGAGCATCCCCCCTTGCCCCCCTTAATTAAGGGGGGAATTTACAATCCGATTCCCCTGATTACGGGGGGAATCCACCATCGGATCCCCCCTTGCCCCCCTTAATTAAGGGGGGAATCCACCATCGGATCCCCCCTTGCCCCCCTTAATTAAGGGGGGAATTTACCATCCGATTCCCCTGATTACGGGGGGAATCGACCATCGGATCCCCCCTTGCCCCCCTTAATTAAGGGGGGAATCGACCATCCGATTCCCCTGATTCAGGGGGGAATCGACCATCGGATCCCCCCTTGCCCCCCTTAATTAAGGGGGGAATCGACCATCCGATTCCCCTGATTTAAGGGGGAATCGACCATCCGATTCCCCTGATTTAAGGGGGGAATCGACCATCCGATTCCCCTGATTTAAGGGGGGAATCGACCATCCGATTCCCCTGATTAAGGGGGGAATCGACCATCCGATTCCCCTGATTTAAGGGGGAAATCTACAATCCAAAATTTAAAGATGTCAAAGCGAAGAATTGAAACACTAGCAGTTCACGCAGGACGTGGTATCGATCCGGCGACAGGCGCAGTTGTACCCCCGATTTATCTATCTACAACTTTTGAGCGATCGCCTGACGGAACCTACCCCCACAACTATATTTATACCCGTACCAACAACCCGAACCGGGAAGCGCTAGAAAAATGTCTTTGCGAATTAGAAGGAGGCGTCGCCGCCGCTGCGTTTTCTTCGGGTTCCGCCGCCACGATGAGCGTCTTTCAAGCACTTTCCCCAGGCGACCATGTTATTGCACCCGTTGATGCTTATTCTGGCACATCTTTGCTGCTGCGAGAAGTTTTGATTCCTTGGGGTTTGTCAGTAACTTTTACCGAGCTATCTAATTTTACCAGAGTTGAAGAAGCCATTCAAGAAAATACCAAATTAATTTGGATAGAAACGCCTTCAAATCCGCTTTTAAAGATTACCGATATTCGGAATATTGCAGAAATTGCCCATCGAGCAAAGGCAATTTGCGTCTGCGATAATACTTGGGCGACTCCGGTGGGACAAAACCCGTTAAAACTGGGTGCTGACTTGGTTGTTCACGCGACGACGAAGTATTTGGGGGGACATAGCGATGTGTTGGGAGGGATGGCGATCGCGCGCAGAGAAACTGACTTTTTTAACCGAATTAAACAAATACATAAAACTGGAGGCGCAGTCGCTTCTCCCTTCGATTGTTGGTTAGTCATGCGGGGTATTCAAACTTTACCCTATCGGATGAAGGCACAAGCAGAAAATGCCCTCAAAGTTGCTGAATTTTTAAGCAATCATCCCCTGGTAGAAGTCGTCCATTATCCAGGGTTAAAACACCATCCCGGACATGAAATTGCGGCTTGCCAAATGCAGCTTTTTGGTGGAATGGTTTCGTTTCAGGTAAAAGCAGGAAGGGAGAAAGCTTTTGATGTAGCCGCGAAGGTAAAACTATTCACGCGCGCCACCAGTTTAGGTGGTGTAGAAAGTTTAATCGAACATCGCGCCTCAATTGAAGGAGAAGGAACAAAAACGCCGGAAAATTTACTGCGACTTTCTATTGGAATTGAACATGTGGATGATTTAATTGATGACTTGGAGCAAGCTTTAAACTCCGATTTTGCCTGAATGGAAAAGCCGAGCGTTCCTAATAGCTAACAGCTATTAACTAACGCAAGTTGCTAGTTACTTGCATTGTGGGTACGTAGTTGCGCTGTCTTCGCTCTTATCCAACTTGCTATAAGATCGCTCTAGCGCAACTACGTACCTCATAGAAAACGAGGGTTGTATAACTAGCAACTTGAGTTATTAGCTAACCCAAGTTGCTAGTTACATCCAAAGATAAAGAAACCCGGTTTCTTCTTCGATTTCTCGCTGTCAAACCCAGGACTTACGCAAACACCAAAGTTTCTACGAGCAATCCTTGGGCAAGGCAACCAGAGATCTACGCAGAAACTTTGGTGATAAGAGCGTCCTGTGTAAGTACTGTCACCAAAGTTTCTTTGCCGCCAAAGCTTATAACTAGCAACTTGCGTTAGCTAGAGCTTATGCCAGCTGACTAAGGTAGCATTTTTCCTGAGATTACCCATTAGCCATTAGCCCCTGGTTTGAGATAGCTAACAACTTGCTTTAAATAAGCATATGGTTATTGCCCGTAGAGTTATGAATTTAAACGAAAAAAATACCACAATGTTTAGCTAGACAGCCGGGAATCCCCACACCATACCTGATAAGGTTGGTGTGGGATGAGAGGCGTGTGAACGGACGATTCCACCCGTGAGAGAATTAATGGCGTAGCCGTTAAAAGCGATGGGGTGGATGAGGACGTGAACA
>NZ_JBHFNP010000364.1:0-36502 GCF_041929235.1 Microseira sp. BLCC-F43 | reverse complement strand
GGACGCAAAGACGCGGGGACGCGGGGACGCAAAGACGCGGGGACGCGGGGACGCAAAGACGCGGGGACGCGGGGACGCAAAGACGCGGGGACGCGGGGACGCAAAGACGCGGGGACGCGGGGACGCAAAGACGCGGAGAGAGGGAGACAAGGGAGAATTCTTCCTCATCTTCCTCATCTTCCCCATTACCAATTACCCATTACCAATTACCCATTACCAAGCATATGCAACGCTAGGGAAACTAGGGTTAAAAACGTTAAAAATCCCACCGCATCTAACATCGTAGTTAGCAACGGACCGCTAATTAAAGCCGGGTCGAGGTTTACCCGCTTTAAACCCATTGGTAGTAACGTTCCCAGGGTAGCAGCAATGAATACATTAATCCCCATCACCATTGCGGCGACTAACGCTACCCACCACTCTTGTTGGGAAGACCAAATTAAGGAAAGAATTCCCAGTGCCAGTCCCAAGGCCAAGGCCGTCCCCAACCCTGCTAGAATTTCCTTGCGAAGTATTTTGAGGGTATCTTTGGGGGTGACTTCCCCTACCCCGAGTCCCCGAACGGTTACCGATAAAGCTTGAATTGCTACATTGCCGCTTGTATTGGATAAAATCGGCATAATTACCGCCAGTACCGGCACTAGGGAAATCACTTTCTGGAAGGGTGCGATCGCGCTAGCCGCCCCAATATACAATCCAATATTACCCAGCAACCAAGGCAGTCGCTTGCGAATCGTTACCTGGGGAGGCGATAGTGCAGCTTCGTCCCCGCCGCTGACGCCTGCTAGTTTTTGGATATCTTCGGTCGCTTCTTCCTCTAAAATATCTACTACGTCGTCAATCGTGATAATGCCCACGAGTCGGTCTTCCCGATCCACCACCGGCAGCGCGATCAAGTCGTAGCGCTTCATCAGTTGCGCTGCTTCTTCCTGGGGCATTTCGGTGTAAGCTTTAATTACCCGACTGCTAGCAATATCGCGAATTCGGGCTTCGGGAAGGGAAAACAGCAACTGGCGCAGCGATACTACCCGTACCAGCTTACGGTTGTTGTCGGTGACGTAAGCGTAGTAAATTGTTTCCTTATCGCCATCGGCAAGGCGTATCTTGCTTAATGCTTCGCCAACGGTTAAGCCTTCCCGCAGTCGCACGTATTCCGTCGTCATCGCGCGACCCGCAGTGCCTTCAGCATACCCCAAAATCGTCGCCGTTGCCTGCCGTTCTGCTGGGGAGAGTTGCTGAACTAATCGCTTGACAATTCCAGCAGGTAGTTCATCAAACAATTCTGCCCGATCGTCAGGTTGCATCGCTTCGATAATCTGACACACTTGAGTATCTTGCAGCGAATTGATCAGTTCTTCCTGGACTTCCGGCGGCAGATATTCAAATACTGCGATCGCGTGGTCTTTGTTGAGTAAGCGAAATGCGATCGCTCTTTGTTCTGGGGGCATTTCTACGATGCAATCCCCCACATCCACCGCTTGAAGGGCATTGAGTTCCGACTTCAGCTGGTTTAAGTCAGTAACATCGGCTACTTGCGCCCTGCGTTCCTGTGTAAGCATTATACCTCCTAGTCTCCCCCGCGCTGGGAGACTTTCGCTCACCACGCTAGAGGAGTTTGATACTTCGACTAGATGGACTTCGGTCCATAAAATCCAAAAAATTCGACATCGATACCAAATAGAGGTATCGCTAAGTTATATCCTAACCCCTTGAGTGTTTTAAAGGTAGAGGTTTAAATTGCCAATTTTTCCCAGACGACTTGAAACAATGCTTACATCCACAACGTCAATCGCTCCGGGATTATACAGAATCTGTATCCGCTCGCCACAACACTTGGTTACATGCAGAGCGTCTACCTAAGTAAATTCACTAACCTAATGCCACCAACGGCATCAAAGTATATGCGACTCTTTATTCTCGCTGGGATGATTCTCTTCAGTCTAAGTAATCCTGCGTTTGCACTGACCAATCCCAGCAGCAACAGCCCAAATTCCCTGCTCAGAGGGACTTTTTCCCCCCCTTGGCAAGGGGGGGTTAGGGGGGGATCGACGCTTCTAAGTCAAACCGCCCATCGCTTGACAACAGTTACAATCTATACAGCAAACCCTCAGTGTCAGTCCTTGATTCCACAAAGGGTGAGAGTTCCAGGTGACCAGCCCATAACCGCCGCTGTCGGTCAGGTTATAATGCGGGTGCGTATCCCTGGGTTCAAACTAGCCGGATACAGCGTCAATTTCAAACGCGATCGAGGTGAAGTCACCGTCGATTTCAGACGGGCGTCCGGCTCCAAGCGTTTTGTCTCTTTTAGCAGTTGCGAACAGTTTATCCTTTTTGGCAGCCTGCGCCAAACTCTAACCAGAAATACCCAATGGGGTGTCAAAACCGTTCGCTTCACCGAGTTGGGACAAGAGATTCGGCTCTAGAATTGGGTACATCGATTCACCAATTCTGGTTGAATGTACTGTTATAAACCATGACGAGAAGCACAAAACCCCCGTCGTTTACGCGCCCGATGTAGTGCTTGCCGGGACTTTTAAGTCCAGTCCAGGCGCAACCGTGCTAGAATACTTTCCGTCACTATAAGACGCTAAAACCTACCGACCAACTGGGGGAAAGTTTACCACCGATGATCCCGTTGCCAGACTAAGATTTGGCCCGCCTTCGGGTATAAGGATTGCGCTAAGGTTTCCTGGATCTCAGGATATTAAGACTGAAAGATCTTAAGAATCCCCGTACCAATAGGCGCGGAGAGTGTCAAGGTACGTGGTGACTCTGGGAAAGCCCGAACCTATTGGTTCTCTTAGCCCAAAAAAATGTTAGGAGATATCACTACGCCCTTGTGGCAACAGTGGTGCTCCTGGGAACCTGAGAAATCAGGATATTAAGGCTGTGAAGTATTAAGAATCCCTGTACCTTTAAGTCAGGGAGGCAGACTAAATGCCAATTTTCTTGCTTATAGTTATCGATAGTTATTGATGGTGCTGATATTGACAGATTGGTAATTTTATGCGATTTTAGCGATAGTTCCGAAAACCAAGGCCAAAAATTTTCTGGTTTGTAAACCACAGTCGATTCAAAACTGACCAGCCTATAAAAAGGTCGAACGGAATACCACGATTCGTTAAATAGGTTGAAAATAATGGTTGAACAATGGCTAAAAGCTTCAAAAACAATAGTTTGACAGCGCCAAAAATAGGGTGGGCTACACCCGAATTTACGCCTGTGGACAAGTTGGATACGACTCCCTTGGTTGAAGCTCTAAGCAGAACCTCTAGAAATTACTTCTAGTTGAATGGTGAAGCTTAGATAAGTTTAGCCAAGTTTTGTATAGCAGTGTCAAAGTTCATCCACCTTAACGGGAGCATATCAAACCAATGGACGTTAAGCTGATTTTAGTGGGATTAACCTTTGTATTTATCCTTTCAAGCCTGTTTTTTGGCACCAAAAACGGGTTTTACGACACAGACAACTATCACGGTAACGGCTCTGCTCACTAAAGCAATTGGCAACTCTCCCGCGATCGCTGTCGCGAGATTATTGCCTCACCGGGTAAGGCTGGCCGATTGCCAGCAAGCCTTACCCAGCATAAATCCAAATTTCCCTCTGGCAGCAATTTTTTTAAAATCGATGTTTCAGGATGCCGGATTTCCGTTTTCTAGTGTTTTAATATATACCCGTTCGACTAATAAGCAAGCCTAGAAATGGTACTCTAATTTCAAGCGGGGCGCATTAACGCCTAGATGAATTATATCCAAACGCCAGGTATCAATATGCCTAGATTGGCTCGATTTAACTCCGATTTTTATTTTTCTAGTGATGCGGCACATAAAAGTGCAAGCATGTGCCTATCGCTCAATTAAAATATGGCAGGAGCGGGGAGTTACCGCGCTTTTTTGTTACGCGCAAAAATACTATATTTCTGTAAACAACGATAAGGCGTTTACAGGCAAAGGTTGATTGTGATCGAGCTGGAATGCTTTCCTTATAGTGTTAATCACGAGGATGAAGGGGTTTGTCTGCTAGTGCGGATGGGGCCATACCGCATTATCTTAGATTGTGGCATGGCAGACATATCGCCGCTGGCAGCAGGTTTAGACCAGGAACTGCCAGCGGATGTTGTTCTGTGTAGCCACGCCCACCCGGATCATGCCAGGGGTTTATTGGCGCTGCATCAGGCTTTTCCCCAATTGCCAATATACGCCAGCGAGGCGACTACCTACCTGTTGCCGCTGAATTGGACGAGTATAGACCCCAACAAAATCCCCAATTTTTGCCAAGCTTTACCGTTGCGAAGTCCGGTAGAGTTTGCCGATGGACTGTCGTGCGAATTATATCCAGCCGGACACCTGCCGGGAGCGACAGCAATTCGACTCACCTACACCACAAACCGCCGCAGTTATACCCTACTTTATACAGGAGACTTTTTCTTGTCGAACTCGCGGTTGGTAGAGGGGTTACCCCTAGAAGCGTTGCGGGGATTAGAACCTGAAGTACTGATTATTGAGGGGACTTACGGCACGGCGCGCCATCCGCACCGCCGTCAGCAAGAAAACCAGCTAGCCGAACGCATTAGTCGCGCTTTAGGCGCAGAGCAATCTGTTTTGCTACCAGTACCAGCTTTGGGACTGGGGCAAGAAATACTCATGCTGCTGCGGAGTCATCACCAATTTACAGGTCGAAATATCGATATTTGGGTAGATGGCAACGTGGCGGCTGGGTGCGATGCTTACCTGAATCTACTGCCCCACTTACCCACATCGGTACAAAATTTTTCCCGCCACCAACCTTTATTCTGGGATGAAAAAATCCGTCCCCGCGTGCGGCGGTTACCACCCGAACTACGTCACAGTATCGGTCAATCTCCCTGCATCGTTATCACCGATGAAACTGCCGATTTAAGGGAATATCTGGATGCAGACCTCAGTTCTTGGTTAATCCTACTCCCCCAACGACCCAGTCGTTTTGCCAGCAACCCCGAATCAGCCAGTTGGGTCGAATTAACTCGCGATTGGTTTCCCGATGCTGCCAAACAATTCAAAACCGACATCAAAACCGGGCGTTTGACGGTGGAAACCTATTTACTCGCCCAGCATTGCGATGGTCCGGGAACAACCCAGCTAATTCACAATCTGCGTCCCCAGCACCTGGTATTTATCCACGGTAATTCCACCTATTTGGCCGATTTAACCGGGTTAGATGAGTTACAAAATCGCTACCACGTCCACTGTCCTGCGGCTGGCACTTTAGTAGAATTGCCAATCGGCGAAACTTTTCTGCACCCCGCCGCACCGGAAACCAACTACGAGGGCGAGTTGACCGAGTTAGGCACGGTGGTGACGATTACCCTACCCGATGCGATCGCCGCCGATCCTCGCTGGCAAGCTTTTGCCGATACTGGTTTAGTAGAAGCCCGCTGGCAGGGTGAAGAATTGGTATTGCGCGGGCTATCCCAACGGGAACTCCTCGCTGACCGCAGCGATCGCTCCCTACCCACTGACCTCGCCTGCTGCGGTAATTGCCGCCATCAGCGCGGTCAACGCTGTTGGAATCAAGCGTCGCCACTATTTGGCTTCAAGGTGACGCCCGATGGTTACTGTCCCGTATTTGAGCCAGCTGCAGGGATTGATGAAGCCAAAAAATAGTATGGCATTGGGCAAGGCCGATTTCAGATACATAACTTACGCAAACACCAAAGTTTCTCTGAAAAATCGTCGCTTTGGAACTAGAGATCGCAGCTTGAAACTTTGGTGATAGGTGCGTCGTGCGTAAGTCCTGAGATCAAAGAATTGCAGATTTCAGATTTTATGCCAATCTGAAATCTTCAATCTGCTATTCTTTTATTCTATGCCTTACCCTTCTGAAGAGTCTGAGTAGCGGTTGCGGATTTGTTCTGCTTCCGGACAATCGTCCGAAACCAGGGGTTCGACATTCCCTCTCGGGACTGAAGCCAACTTCTGACTCACAGCACCTATGCTTTCTAGGCGCACCATCTCTTCCCAAGAAGAAATTTCGTCTTCTTCATCGGTTTCATAGCGCAGCGTCACTAAATCTCCTTCTATGTCAATGATGCGAGCGCGTTCTATCCAGCGTTGCTGGTCCCGCAAGAAAACACAGACTTCACGACCATCGCAACAGAGTTGATATATCTTGCGGTGTAGCATGTGTTCCTTCTCCTAACCAGGGAACTCTTTAAATGATGAATCAAATTTTTCACCAGAATTGCAGGTGTGTGTAGCAATTTTTCTGCGTTAAATAAATACTTTTTTGCCTCGTACCCATGATAGAGGCAAATCTGTAGCTGTAACCGTCTCTTTGTAAATCATCACCTTTTGCAGACAGCACTCTTTTGCCGTGGCTGATGATTTATTGAGACAAGGTTTCGCGCGTATTGAGCCGCAGATAGTTGGTGCAAAATTTCTTTGGAGCTTAAAAGCAGCCTGAGCATTTGTCATTTAGGGTTCGTTGCATTCAGGAAGACGAGCATTACCTGAGGGCGATCGCGTTGCTCTACTTATTATTCTATAAACAATTGTCTTTGTCTCACAGGTCGGTAAGCAACTTTATAGGATTCCACTCGAAAATCGAATGCTTAATTCATAAATTTCACTTAACATATCAGGTTATCACCAACGTGTCAGAAGCGATCGCCTCCCCATCGTTCATTTCAGGTATGTTCCACCGTACTAGCTTTTGAGAGCGCTTCGGGCAGGGGATTGGAGGCTCGCTCTCTTTAAAAGCAGCATTACTTCTGCTAAAGCTTCATGCCGACTCGCGTCGGAATCGATTATTTGGAACCTACCTGCCGGTATCCTAGCACAAACTTTACCCGTTCATCGCTTTTTCCTGACATTGTTGTCTCTCAAGCGGCTGCAAAACCGTTACGCTTGATTATTCTCACATCAGGATTTGGTCACCCGACTTACGCCAGGGCGTTCCTATCACCAAAGTTTCAAGCTGCCATCTCTAGTTTCCCAACGACGATTTTTCAGAGAAACTTTGGTGTTTGCCTCAGTCCTGGGTCAAAAAAACGGATATCTGACGGCGCATCAATACCCCCCCTTCCTGGGAGTGGCAGTTGTTTGGCGACCCACAAGGCGCTTCCCTTCCGGGAAAGCGCCTTCACGAGTATCAAATCAATACGCAGTAACTTGATGAAACAGATACCTGACGCTGTTGACAAGACTCTGCTAATCTTTGGATCGCGTCAGAGCGCGCCTCTCGGTGAATCTGACCTGAGTTAAGCGCATTGTAAAGGGTAACGAGAGCTTCTAAGTCAGCTGACTGGTAGCCTTTCGTCGCTAGAACTTGACCGATAAGACCTTCTGAAGCGACACTGAGGCACCCCGTTTGAAAAGCAGACTCTACCAGTGAGCGAATCATCACGATAGGGCTTCCTTGATGCACGAATAAATAGTTATCCTTAGCCTAAAACATCTGTCTAGCGCAGTAAATAATAGATAGGTTCCGTAAATTGGGATATAATAGAGCGTTATCCCTCATTGCAGTGACTCAAATTGCCAAGTTGATGCTCAAACCCTGAAATTTAGTATTTTTAGGGTTTGTGGTTAATGCCAGGAACCAGACTTGAACTGGTGACACGAGGATTTTCAGTCCTCTGCTCTACCAACTGAGCTATCCCGGCGCTTTTTTCAGTGCTTTATTACTTTAACAAACCTTTGGCAGTTTTAGCAAGCCCCAATCGAGAGAAGCGCTAAAAATATTTTAACCAGGCTTCCAACTCCCGTTACAGTTGAGCGCCAACCCACTCCCAGACAGTTTTGTAAAGATTTGCCTCGACTAATATGTGAATAATTGTTCATACGTTATAGTAGAGAAGCATAGATTAGGAGATTGCCATGACCACCGTAACTTCAATGAAATGTGCTTGTGAGTCCTGCGTCTGCGTTGTTTCTATCAGCGACGCGATTGAAAAAAATGGCAAGTACTATTGCAGCGATGCCTGTGCCGACGGTCACCCAAATGGCAAAGGCTGCGAACATCACGGTTGCAGCTGCGGCTAAAGTACTCAAAACCCCACCCGCAAAGGTGTTTTCGGCAGGACTTACGCTCATATTCCCGGTTTCTACGAAAAATCTTTGGGAAAGGCAACCAGAGATCGACGGTCGAAACCGGGTTTCTGCCAACGCCCTTGGGTAAGTCCTGTTCGGGTCGGGTTAAGTTTCAAGTGGCTGGTATTTTCAGCTTGGTGATGCCGATAACGGCTAGAAATATCAAAAACTGGACTAACACGATGCTGGGCCCAGAAGGCCAGTTTAGCAGGGGCAGTCCAGACAAAACAATGCCGAAAATGCTGCTGGTAGCGCCAATTATCACGGATAGTGCCAGAAAGCGGCTAAATTGGTGACTCAACAATTTGGCGGCGGAAGCGGGGATAACCAAGAAAGCATTTACTAATAAAATTCCTATGGCTTTAGTTGCTAAGGCAACGGTTAAAGACAGCAGTACGACAAACCAGTAGCGGTGAAGCTGAACAGGGATGCCTTGAACTTTCGCCACTGCTGGATTAAGTGTGAGTAGGATTTGCTGCTGTAGGGTGGAGAACAGATAAATGCTACCACCCAGGATTAAAACGCAGGTGAGTATTAAGTCTGTTACGTCGATGGCGAGAATATCTCCAAACAGCACATTCATCAAACCGCCTCGATAACCTCTCACCAAGCTGCTGAGGATAATTCCAATTGCTAAAGTTCCCGATAAAACAACGTTGAGGATGTTATCGCTGGCTAAGTTGGTTTGGTCGATGAGATACAGTACAACTAAACCAAACGCGAGGGTAAAGGGTAGCAGCATCCAGGTGGGGTTTAACTGTAGCAGTACGCCTAAAACAATTCCCACTAAAGCCGAGTGACCTACGGCATGGCTAAAAAAGGATAATTGCCTGAGAGTGACGAAGCTGCCGAGTAAGCCTCCCCACACTCCCATTAATATACCACCCGCGATCGCGCGCTGCATAAACGGAAACTGTAGCAGCGTTATCAAGTCATTTTCCAGCGCGAGCGCAAACAAGCTAAAATTATTCAGTAAGTCAAGTAAAATCATTTTTACACCACTTATACAAATCCATCTCAAGAATTATTGTCACTTGTAAGTTTAATATGTCAGCAAACCCGGCTGTTGAAGCAAATATAACCAATTCCGTTGAAGATTCAGAACAGCTGACCTGCAATCCGCCACACCCAGTTGAGCTTTCACAAGTTCATCAGCTCAAAGGTCAACTGTTAAGCACCGAAAAAGCTCAACGCATGGCAGAATTTTTTAGCCTTTTGGGAGATGCCAATCGTCTGCGGATTCTTTCAATTTTGGCAGTCAAAGAACGCTGCGTCGGCGATTTAGCAGCAGCACTGGAAATGAGCGAATCGGCAGTTTCCCATCAAATGCGCGTCTTGCGTGCCATGCGATTGGTAAGCTACCGCAAACAAGGACGCCATGTTTTCTATCGTCTCCAAGATCGCCACGTCCTCGACCTTTACCATGCCGTTGCCGAACATTTAGATGAAACAGGTTGAATTGCAGATTGCAGATTTAAGATTGCAGATTTAAAGTGGGGTTTGGACTTGTTGATATATTATGTATGTCAAACCCGCCTTTACAACTATTTACTACCTTCGCGCCGGAAGAATAACTATTTAAGAAACCGCGAAGACACGAAGAACGCGAAGAAGGAAGCAAGAGGTAGATAAGGTAAGTTGGTAGTTAAATCGAGCTAAAGAAACCCGGTTTCTGCCAAAAATAGTCGGTTTGACCGCCAGAAATCTATGAATCAACCAAGTTTATGACTCTGGAGGCAAAAGCTTGTTAATCCAATTACCAATTACCAATTACCAATTACCGCTTCCTTAATCTGCAATCTAAAATCTAAAATCTAACATCTAAAATCAATGGTGGTGTTGATAGCGACTGAAAGCAGGACCATAGGTTGCTAACAAATTTTGGGGCGAAAGGATCGTCTGGGGGTCTCCCGAACAGAGTATAGTTTGGTTGAGACAAAGCACGCGATCGCAATGTCGATCTACCATATCTATATCGTGGGAAACCTGCAATACCGTCCAACCTTGTTCGCTTTTGAGTCTGTGCAGCAAACTGTAAAAATCTGCTTCTCCGGAAACATCCAATCCGGCAAATGCTTCGTCTAATACTAACAATCTGCGGGGACTTACTAAACAGTATGCTAATAATACCCGCTTGAGTTCTCCTCCACTTAAAGTGCCAATCGCTTGAGTACGCAGGTGATACGCACCTACTCGTTTTAGAGAAGATGCGATCGCTTCGTCTTTTTCCCTATCTTTCTGCCAAAACCAGTATCCTCGATTTGGTCTTGAGTTCTGCTTCCCTTCACCGCGTCCCCGCGTCCCCGCTTCGCCGCGTCTCCCCTCCCTCCATCCCAAAGCTACCAATTCACCCACAGAAATCGGAAAGCTGCGGTCGAAAATAAAATTTTGGGGAATATATCCAATTAAACGCCGCATTCGCCCCAAATTTTGAATCGCGCAACCGAAGATTTCAATCTTTCCTCCACTGCGCGGAATTAAATCTAAAATTCCTTGAACCAACGTACTCTTACCCGAGCCATTTGGACCTATTATTGCCGTATCCGTTCCCGGCAATAGTTCAAATGAAACATCCCTAACTGCTGGATAATTACCTCGGTATACGGTTAACCCTTGTACTTTTACAACCGGGGCTGCATTAGAATTCATTCTCTCCCATTTAACTCTCTTTCTTCACAAATCAAAACAATTTAAAGCTACTGGCAGGCAGCTTGAAGTGCTTGCAAATTGCTACCCATAGCAGTAAAGTAATGCTGCGGAGCGGTGCTGCCGCTTTCCAGCGAATCCAAATTTCGCAGGGTCAAGTTTAAGTCGCGAGAAAGACTGGTCAGCAATTTATTATCCGTTCCCGGTTCGTCGAATAGCGCTTTCACATTGTACTTTTTAACGGCTGCTATTGTTTTTTGTACATCCTCTGGCGAAAGTTGATCTTCCGGAATCTCTACGACTGCTACTTGCTTAAGCTGATATCGCTGTGCCAGATAGGGAAATGCATCGTGGAAGGTAATAAACGTGCAAGTATTGCGATAGGGCTGCAATTTTTGCTGATATTGTTGGTCTAATTCTTTCAGTTTTTGGATATAGGCGGCGGCGTTGGCTTCGTAATTTGCTTTATTATTGGCATCGGCGGCAATTAATCCATCTCTAATATTTTCTACCTGTTTAATTGCTAAAACTGGATCTAGCCAAACGTGAGGGTTTCCAGCACCATGTTCGTGGTCGTGGTCTGATTTAATTGGTTTAACAACGGGAGAAATTTCTTCCACGGGTTTAATACCGCTGCTGGCATCTATTTGTTTGAGTTTGGTATTCTGGGCGTTTTTGATCGTATTTTCGAGAAATTCTTCTAAACCCAAGCCATTTTTTACCAGAATATCGGCTTGCGCGATCGCACTCACGTCTTTCGGCGTTGCTTGGTAGTCATGTACCTCCGCACCTGGAGGTACTAACACATCCACCTGCGCCAACTCTCCCGCAACTGCCTGTGTAAACCAATACATCGGCAAGAATGTTGTCATTATTCTTAGTTTCGGCTTTCCAGGTGTAGGCTGCGCTACCGGGGCTGTTGGCGTTGTTGTGGTTTGCGTGCAGCCTGCTAGGAGGCAAGTCAACAACAAACCTAGTATAAATTTTGGCATATTCACGCTTTCCCTCCTTTGACCCCACGGCGGGCGAGACTGCCGTAGAACCATTTGAGAATAGATCTTATTCTAAATATAGATGCCAAAATTAAGATCGTTCTGGTTATAAATCCCTATATTCCCAAGAAGCAAGGTGCGGGAAAGCGTTGAACCGTGCAGAATTATTGCAAGCTAATAGCACTAATATCGGGTAAAAAACAAAGTTTTCTAGAAGGGGTAGCGTCTGGAGCTTAAGTGGTGTAATGATAAATTGCTGTTAAGCTGAAATTGGTGTGAGGATTAAGAGATTGAATAAGTTGAGAATAAACTGCAACAAGCCGCCAGTGAGTCCAGCCCTAGTGGGTGCGGTACTAGCGATCGCGACAGCCACCATCCCTGCAACCCCGACTCTATCTCACGCAGGAGAAATCTCACCAACTTCCCAAGAGGAAGGAATTATACAACAAATCGACCAATACAGCAACAACAGTATCGAGCCAGAAGACGCCCTCGCCCAAGTTACCTCGGTTTCCCAGCTAACCGACGTAGACCCTACCCACTGGGCATTTCAAGCGCTACAATCCCTGGTTGAACGCTACGGTTGTATAGAAGGTTACCCAGACCGCACCTACAGGGGAAACCGCGCCTTAACCCGCTATGAATTCGCCGCCGGGTTAAATGCTTGCTTAGACAGGATTCAGGAATTAATCGCCGCCGCAGTATCTGACGTACCGAGTAAAGAAGATATCGCCACCATCCGGCGGTTGCAGGAAGAATTTAGAGCGGAACTCGCTTCGCTGCGGGGAAGGGTAGATGCTCTAGAACCTCGCATCGCTAGGTTAGAAGCACAACAATTTTCTACTACGACCAAGCTAGCTGGGGAAGTAATCTTTGCAGCGGCGGGTATTATAGCGGGAGAAAATGCCTTTGGCGAGGAAATAGACCGCGTACCCGTTTTGGCACACCGGACTCGTCTGAATTTTGAAACCAGTTTTAGTGGGAAAGATTTACTCAGGACGCGACTTCAGGCGGGGAACTTAAATGCATTTTCTGCCAATAATACATTGACACCGGAAGGCGATTTAATCTATGGGGCGGGAGCATTTGGAACGGGAGATAGCGATATCGTACTTGATGAATTGTCCTACACGTTTCCCTTGGGCGATCGCACTCAAGTCGTACTTTCTGCGAATGCAGCGGGATCGGATAGTTTTACCGATACGCTTAACCCCTTCTTTGACGGGGATGGTGCTAGCGGTTCCCTATCCCGTTTTGGTACGCGCCATGCCATATATTACCTCGCCGATGGCACCGGGATCGGTCTGAGACACGAGTTTAGCGATAGTGTGGAACTCAGCTTGGGGTATCGCGCCAATTCGGAAACAGCTAATATTCCCTTAGATGGGAATGGGTTGTTTAATGGGCCATATGGTGCGATCGCTCAACTCACCTTCAAACCCAGCAAAAACTTCAAGTTCGGTTTAACCTACGTTAACTCCTACAACACCGACCTGGGAACGGGTAGTCGCATCGCTAATTTGCGATCTTACTTAGCCGATGGTACTGATGCGCGATTGGAAGCGAGTGGGTTACAAGGATCTGATCTGCCAATTTCCAGCAATTCTTACGGATTTGGCTTATCTTGGCAAATTAGTCCTGGATTTGCACTTGGTGGTTGGGCGGGTTACACCAACACTCGCACTCTTTCCACCCTGGGCGGACAAATTAACCGAGGCGAGATTCAAATCTATAACGCCGCCGTTAGCTTAGCCTTTCCCGATTTGGGTAAAAAAGGTAATCTAGCAGGTATTATCGTGGGTGTCGAACCGATTGCGGATGCGAGTTCTCGTTTATCGAACGATTTAAATAACCGCGATCTAGGTGGCGACGATGACGATGTTTCCTTCCACATCGAAGCCTTGTATCAAATCCAGGTGACAGATAATATCTCTATTACTCCTGGAGTTATTTGGCTCACCGCCCCCGACCACAACAAAAACAACGATGATGTCATCATCGGTACGATCCGCACGACTTTTAGTTTCTAGAATCCCTAGCTAACAAGTTCCTGTATTGTGTAAAGACCAGCCGGATCAAAGGCTGGTCTGAAATAATACATATGTTTTGTTGTCGTTTGAAACTGAGGAAACCCGGACTGCGCGTTCCCAAGTCGTCAGCGGGTTAAGTTTCTTAACACTATAGTATCAGGGTATGTGTACCTTTGCGATCGGTGCTTACTCTGAGTTTTGTTCGGTATTCTTTACATAATCGCTTCCGCGTTGGGGACGCCCCCAAATCACCCTCTCTTGCTTGTATATTGCCACGCCTGGTTTAGCGCCCTTGGGTTTATAGACTTGTGCGGGTTTGGTATAAATAACGGGAACTTGGTCGCTTTGTCTGGCGCGACTGTAGTAAGCTGCTAAATCGGCAGCGAATTCGAGATCGGCTTGTTCGGGAACCGATCCTGGTTCCAAACGCAGCAAGACGTGGCTACCGGGTATTTCTTGGGTGTGGAACCACAGGTCATAATCAGAAGCAAGGCGAAAAGTCAAGCGATCGTTTTGTTGGTTGTTACGACCAATTAACAATTCAAATCCACTGGGCGTGCGGTATCGATAAGGTTGACTTCCTTGTTCCCCTTTACTAGGGCTGCGATAATCTGGAACTTCTAGATATCCTTGTCCAATTAATTCTTCGCGAATTTCTTTTAATGCAAGCAAATCTTCCTCTGCCTCGTAGGCGGGAAATTGGGTTAGGGATGCCTCTACCTGTTCCAAATACTGGATTTCTGCCTTAACTTCAGCTAAAAGCGGCTCAACCGCACTGCGAGCGCGTTTTAATTTTTGGTGCTGCTTATATAGTCTTTGGGCATTTTGGATGGCATTTTTTTCTGGTTCTAAGGGAATTGTAACGGGATTGCCGGTTTCAAAGTCGGGGAGGGCGATTGACTTCATCCCTGGTTCCCAGTTTTGCAGGTGTGCCATTAACAGATCTGCTTGTTGGCGATATTGTTCGGCACGATCTGACTGTTGCAAGCGTTCTTCAAATGTATTCGCCTTCAGCCGCAATTTATGCAAAACGCTGTTAAGTTTTTGGCTCAGTTGATGGCGTAGGGCGGTAAATTCTTGTTGGTTTAGTTGGGCGGTATAGTATTGGTCGAGTAAAGTTTGCACGTCTAGTGCTGGTTCTATAATGCCCCAACCCATTACTGTGTAGCCCTTTGCCGTAAAACCGGGTTGGAATTTCCCACCCGGTGTCAACCCAAGATTGTTGGTAAAACCCGTTTCTACACCACATCCTGGCAAAACTTGCAGCCATTCTTGCCAGCGATGAAACAATTGCTGCCATTCTTCGGAGTTTAGGCTATCGGTGTTGCGATCGCTATCCAATCCGGCAGCTTGTATCATTGACTGTATCAGGGGCGTACTTAAGCCGCGATAGCTTTTGAGCAAACAGCGAGAGATAGCGCCTGGAACTAGGCTAACTCGTTGTTGCCAGCGTTCCATAGATTCGCTCAAACTGGGAATTGCATCGGTGAGGGCGGGTGGGAATTCGTAGGGTTGTCCGGTTAGAATGGGGCGGACGCTCGATTGTTGTCGATCGACTTGGTGGGCGACGGTAACGATGAGGCGATCTCGATCGGTGAGGATGACGTTACTGTATTTGCTCATAATTTCGACATAAAGATGCCACAGGGGGGGTTCCCCTGGACGCCTGCCGAATTGGAGGTCTAAAACCCGCTCCCAAGGAGTGATCGCCACAATATCTATCAATGCTAAACCACCCAAAGCGTGGCGTAACTGCTGGCTAAAAGTAAAGGTATCGGGGGTTTTGGGTGGCGGAGTGCCGATATGGAGCCGTGCGGCGACGGGGTGCCAGGATATAGTCAGCCAACCTCGTTGTTTGAGGGTGCGTAATGCCAAGGCGATAGTGTAGCGATCGCGCTGATAAACCTGTTCGGTGCGCGCTGGTACCCAGTCTGCACGCACCTCCCAACAAGCAGCCGCAAGCGTGGTGAAATCAACAAGTTGCAAAACTAAATTTTTTGGTGATTGAGGAATTTGATGCTCGGTTCTGTTTCTATTTTTGCAGATTGTTGGCGAAGTCAAGTGGGTGAAAGTATACCCCTGGAGCGATGCCAAGGGAAATCTAAGCTGAAAACAAGAATTTAGCCGGATTTTTGGCTTGTAAGTCCAATTTTTTGGCTTTAACATTGAAAATAGACTTAAATATTGCCCCTCACACAGCTAGACCGTAAATGCGACATGGAAATTCAGCTAATCAATATTGGTTTTGGCAACATTGTGTCTGCAAACCGGGTGGTTGCCATAGTTAGTCCAGAATCTGCTCCGATCAAGCGTATCATCACGGATGCCCGCGATCGCGGGCAACTAATTGACGCCACCTACGGTCGTCGCACTAGAGCAGTGATCATAACCGATTCCAGCCACGTGATTCTGTCAGCGATCCAACCGGAAACCGTTGCTAACCGCTTTGTGATCTCGAAAGATAGTTCCAGCAGCGACCACTGAATCGGCAATATAGGATGGCGCGCCGGATTGTCCTCAGGACAAGCTGGGCTTTGGGCGCGCTAAAATTCGACATGGCTCGTTCAACCTAGTTGCCCTCTAAGGAGACGCTCAATGTTTTTGGATGAACTGACACCCATCTTCCGAGAACTCACCCAGCAACCAGTTGCCTTTTTGGGCGGCTTTTTTGCCGGGATGTTGCGACTTTCGTTAACCGATGAACCGATCAAATCTTGGCTCGATCGAGAAGCCGGTATTAATACTCAAACTGCCCATGCACCTCTTGACCAAAATGGTAAAACAGGCCCCCAATCTATTTCCATAGACTGAAGACCAATCTTAGATTTTGGTATTTCACAACCTCTTTAATCATGAAGGTCGGCGAAAACCTAAATGCTTTCTGTTCCTAGCTTTGACCTTCATGATTAAAAAAATCTAAAATTTGCCAAATGCCGTTAAAAATACTCTTGACTTGTGGCAAGCCCTGCAAAACACCCTTGTCAGGAAAAACCAATTCTATAGTTCATCTAAAGTTAGAGAACGATTTAGCAAAGCTTTCCTAAAATAAAACTAAAGGAGCTAGGGCGTTGAAATAGTAGAGCGATCGCCCTGGGCATTGTCTAACCCAAAACTCGTCCTCCGCGCTAGAAACGTTAACAATCTTGCCAAACCCAACCAGCGAGGACGACCAAGGGCTGCGACTATTTTTTTGCCCAGTCGATTAGCCATCTCTTCAACAGCGCCCATACCAACTAGACCCCTATTGGTTTACAGGAAAGCGGTAAACCCCGCCCCGCTTTTCTCTCCACTCAAAACAAGGCAAAAATTTGTATGGGTAAGTAAGTTTACCACAATCATCTGTGCTTAGACAGATGCTGGAATTAAATTTACCCGTACAAGCAGAAAGAAAATCTTTTGCATTTTGCCTTTTTAGCATCGGCAGCCAGCGGGGAATTTTGAACAAAACAATGGCAGACACGCATCCGCCAATCGCTCAAGAACGTACCCTCAAACGGGATTGCATGACGCTGTCGCGTCACGTCTTGCAGCAACTGGGGAGCTTTTCTACAGAGGCACAGGATCTCAGTGCCATCATGGGTCGTATTGCTCTGGCAGGCAAATTGATTGCTCGCCACCTCAGCCGTGCCGGATTAATGGAAAATGTGCTGGGAGTGACGGGGGAAGTCAACGTACAGGGAGAGTCCGTGAAAAACATGGACGTGTACGCCAATGAAGCTTTTATCTCGGTATTAGAGCAAAGCGGCCTTGTTTGTCGCTTGGCATCCGAGGAAATGGAAAAACCCTATTACATTCCAGAAAACTGCCCCATTGGTCGCTACACCCTGCTATATGACCCGCTGGATGGCTCTTCCAACATAGACAGCAATTTGAACGTCGGTTCCATCTTCTCAATTCGCCAGCAAGAAGGAAACGACGAAGACGGTTTGGCGCGCGACTTGCTGCAAAACGGACGCAAGCAAATTGCAGCAGGTTACGTGTTATACGGCCCCAGCACGATGTTGGTTTATTCCATCGGCAAGGGCGTTCACGCCTTTACCCTCGATCCCAGCTTAGGCGAGTTTATTCTTTCGGCGGAGAAGATTATTATACCCGACCACGGGGCGATTTACAGCGTCAACGAAGGTAACTTCTGGCAGTGGGAGGAATCGTTTCGCGACTACATCCGCTACGTCCACCGTCACGAGGGCTATACCGCTCGTTACGGCGGGGCATTAGTGGGAGACTTCCACCGCATTTTGTTCCAAGGAGGGGTGTTTTTATACCCAGGAACGGTAAAGCGACCTGAAGGGAAGTTGCGCTTGCTTTACGAAGCTGCGCCGATCGCGTTTTTAGCAGAACAAGCCGGGGGTCGTGCCAGCACGGGAGTAGTGCCAATTTTGGATGTAGTGGCGGATAAAATTCATGCCCGCACGCCTTTAATTGTTGGCAGTAAAGATGATGTTGCCCTAGTGGAATCTTTCGTCAAAGATCCCTCAAAGGAGCAAGGCGACAAAGTAATGGCTCATTCATAAATAGCGGTAATGGGTAATAGGTAATCGTTAAAATATAACCAATTACCAATTACCAATTACCAATGACCAATTAGAAGGACACAAGGATGACAACCAACCATATCTTAGAAATTGAGCAATTGGGTCAAAGTATCTGGATGGATAACTTGACTCGCGATTTAATCCAATCTGGGGAACTGCAGCGCCTGATCGAGACGCGGGGACTGCGAGGGATTACCTCGAACCCGGCTATTTTTGAAAAAGCGATCGCAGGCAACAAAATCTACGACGCCGATATCGAAAAAGGAGCGCGCTTAGGATTACCCACATACAAAATTTACGAATCTCTCGTATTTGAAGATATCCGCAACGCTTGCGATATGTTCCGCCCGATTTACGAAGAATCCAACGGGCTAGATGGTTACATCAGCATTGAAGTACCGCCAACGATCGCCCACGATACACAAGCCACAATAGAAGAAGCGCGGCGCTACTATCAAGAAATCGGTCGGGAAAATGTGATGATTAAAATTCCCGGCACAACAGCAGGATTGCCAGCTGTTGAGCAAGTTATTGCCGATGGCATTAACGTTAATGTTACCCTGCTGTTCTCGGTAGAAAGTTACGTCAATTGCTTCTGGGCTTATATTAAGGGCTTGGAAAAACGAGCCGCTGAAGCGAAAGATATTAGTAACATTGCTTCAGTTGCTAGTTTCTTCCTCAGCCGCATTGATAGCAACATCGATGGTCGGATTGACAACAAGCTAAAAGCTGGGGTTGAAAGTATCAACGTCGAAGCCAAACTGCGCGCAGTGAAAGGGAAAGTGGCGATCGCTAACGCCAAAATCGCGTATCAGAAGTATAAAGAGATAATTCAGAGCGATCGCTGGAAAGCAGTAGCAGAAAAAGGTGCAAAAGTCCAGCGTCTATTGTGGGCAAGTACCAGCACCAAAAACCCCGAATACAGCGACGTCATGTACGTGGATGAATTGGTAGGCCGCGATACAGTCAATACGTTACCTCCTGCTACTATTGAAGCTTGTGCCGACCACTGTAGCGCGGAAAATCGGATTGAATCGAACATCGAAGAAGCTTACAACTTGATCGAAAGTCTGAAAGACCCGGACATCGACATCGATATTAACCAAGTCATGGAAGAACTGTTGACCGATGGGATTGACAAATTCGTCCAGCCGTTCCAATCCTTGATGAACTCGCTGGAAGAGAAGGTAAAAATGTTGACACCTGCGTAGTTATGTGGTAATAGCTAATGGCTAATAGAAAGAATAGCCATTAGCTATTAGCGATATCCAATCCCAAATTCCCAAAAAGCCGTTATGGTGAATTCAAACGGTCTGGTAGAGAGTAAATCGGAGGCGAAGTCTCCCTTGGATGATGGGGAAAGAGAGCGGCTCAAAGAACTCGAAGCTATTGTAGATCGAGGACTTCAGACATTTTACGAAGTCGGCAAAGCTCTGATGGAGATTCAGGAAAAGAAGCTTTACCGAGAAACCCACAAAACCTTCGTGGCCTATTGTCGAAACAGGTGGGGAATGGGAAAGTCCACAGCATATCGATGTATTAGTGCTGCCCAGGTTATGGAAAATTTGTCCCCAATTGGGGATAAAAATCCCAAAAAGGAAAGTCAAGTCCGCCCCCTTGCCCAACTACCGCCAGCGCTACAACTTGAAATATGGCAGCAAGCGGTAGATCTATCACCGACTGGCATTCCCACTGCCGCAGAGGTTCAGCGGTTGGTAGACGAAAAGATATCCTCTGGAAAGGCAAAGCAAGATACCAAGGGTGGTATTTCTGAATTAGAGGAGTTGCGCCTAGAGAATAAACGCCTCAAGGAACATATCAGGCAAAAGGATCTCGAAAGAGAACGCCGTGCGGCTGAAGTAGCGACAGAACTGGAACGCTTGCGTGAGGAAAACAGGCAGCTGCGGGCTGAACTTAGGCAATGGGAAAGGGATTGGGATGTTCGCATTGCTCAAGAACAAGAAAAAATCCGAGCAGAAATCAAAGCTGAATACCAGCACATCATAGACGACTTGACAGCCAAGTACGAAGCCGTACTAGCAAGGCTGGAAGCTATTGAACGAGGAAACAAGTAAATGGTCACACTGCTAGAAAATCCCCTGCGCGTTGGTTTACAACAGGAACGGGTTCCCGAACCGCAAATTTTGGTCATCTTTGGCGCATCGGGCGACCTGACGCAACGCAAACTGGTGCCAGCGATTTATCAACTGAAGCGACAAAGAAGGCTGCCCCCAGAAATTACGATTGTAGGCGTGGCGCGACGGCCTTGGAGCGACGATTATTTTCGCGAACAAATGCGCGAGGGCATCGAGCAGTTTTCTGAGGGAATTGGCAGCGAAGAATTTTGGCAAGACTTTGCTCAAGGATTGTATTACTGTTCCGGCGACATCGACAACCCAGAAAGTTACCAGAAACTGAAGCAATTGCTGAGCGAACTGGATGGTAAACGAGGTACTAGAGGCAATCGAGTCTTTTATCTGTCGGTTTCGCCCAACTTTTTCCCGGAAGCGATTCGGCAGTTAGGGACAGCAGGAATGCTGGACAACCCGATTAAAAACCGTCTGGTGATTGAAAAGCCCTTTGGTCGAGACTTGGCATCGGCTCAAGTTCTCAACCAAGTGGTGACCAAGGTTTGCAAAGAACAGCAGGTTTACCGGATCGACCATTATTTAGGGAAGGAAACGGTTCAGAACCTACTGGTGTTTCGCTTTGCCAACGCCATCTTTGAACCCTTGTGGAATCGCCAATTTGTCGATCACGTCCAGATTACCGTTGCCGAAACCGTAGGATTGGAAGACCGGGCGGGGTATTACGAAACATCCGGGGCGCTGCGGGACATGATGCAGAACCACCTGATGCAACTGTTTTGTCTGACGGCTATGGAAGCGCCCAACTCCCTCGATGCCGACAGCATCCGCAATGAAAAAACGAAAGTGCTTCAAGCAACCCGGTTGGCAGATACCCGCAATCTAGAGCTTTCAGCGGTACGGGGTCAATACGCCGCAGGGTGGATGAAAGGAAAGCGTGTGCCGGGGTATCGAGAAGAACCAGGGGTGAATCCCAATACCATCACACCCACTTATGTAGCGATGAAGCTGATGGTGGATAACTGGCGGTGGCATGGGGTACCGTTTTACATGCGAACTGGCAAGCGGTTACCGAAAAAAGTGTCGGAAATTGCGATCCAATTCCGGGAAGTGCCGCATATGATTTTCCAATCCGCTGCCCAACAGGCAAGTTCCAACATCTTGACACTGCGGATTCAGCCGAATGAAGGAATTTCCATGCGGTTTGATGTCAAAATGCCAGGTTTACAACTGCGTACCAGACCAGTGGATATGGACTTCCAATATGGTTCGGCGTTTGGCAAGTCGTCGGGGGATGCTTACGATCGCTTATTACTAGATTGCATGTTGGGCGATCAAACGTTGTTTACCAGGGCAGATGAAGTGGAAGAAGCTTGGCGGGTAGTAACGCCAGCACTGATGGCTTGGGAAGCGCCCACCGATCCGGCCTCGGTTCCCCAATATGAAGCAGGAACTTGGGAACCAGCAGAAGCAGAACTGCTAATCAACCGCGACGGGCGTCGTTGGCGTAGACCCTGACGAAAGAGGACACGGGGACGCGGGGATAGGGGGACAAGGGGAAGGTTTCTGCACAACTCTCCGCGTCACCGCGTCACCGCGTCTCCGAGTCCTCTTCAGTGGATTCAGGTTAGCTCGTCAGAATACAGAATACTTCAGAGGTAACGAGTTAACCTTTCTAGAATCCACTTATCTAAAAAGTAGCTGTCAATTGCAGATTTGAGATTGCAGATATCAGATTGAATAAATCTCAAATCTGCAATCTGAAATCTAAAATCTCAAATCCTTTCATCCAAACTCCTAACTATGGTTACACAATCTGCTCCGATTGTTTCCCTCCAGGCACCGAAAGATGTTTCTATCAGCGATATAGAAACTGAACTCGGTAAAATCTGGCAAAGTTACGGTGTATCGAGCGAAAACGGGTTGCCGATGGCGTCTAGGGCGGCAACGTTTACTTTGGTTGTTTACGAACCAGAGGCAACCCAACAACTGCTAGCGGTTCTGGGTTTCTATAAGGGTCCGGTGGATGGAATTTCTGGGCCGCGCACCAACGCAGCGATCGCGGCAGCACAGAAAGCTTATAACCTGCCAGTCACGGGTAAGTCGAGTCCGGAATTGGTGGAGAGACTGCGAGTCGAATACGCCCAAAAACGCAATGGGGCAGGGAATTCCGATGGGAACGGCAGCAGCGTTCCTCAGTACGATCCGGATGCGGCGGGTGCGGGTTTTGCTGATGCGATCGCTTCTACTAACCCCTGTCGCGTCATCGCTCTTTGTCCCATCGTCGGCGAAGATGAAGGCGTGACGGCTCAAGTTTCTGCCTACTGTCCGATTCAAAAACAAAGTCGCAGTACGCTGATCTGCTGCGAATACATTACCCTCAAAGGCACGGAAGAAGCTTTAGAACGCATTGCCGGGATGATTCCCGCTCTCACTATTTCCGACTTGCCCAAATTCCTCTGGTGGAAAACAACGCCCGACCCAGAAAACGAGTTATTCAAGCGACTGTCTGCAATTAGCAGTTCTGTGATTTTCGATTCTTCCGGGTTCCTCACACCCGAAACCGACTTGTTGCAAGTGTACGGCTTGACCGAATCGGGGATGGCGATCGCAGACCTCAATTGGCGTCGTCTCGCCTCCTGGCAAGAACTCACCGCCGAAACCTTCGATCCGCCAGAACGTCGCGCCCACATCATGGAAATCGACCGCATCACCCTCGACTACGAAAAAGGCAATCCCGCCCAAGCACTGATGTACTTGGGTTGGATCGCCAGTCGGTTGCAGTGGACTCCGGTTTCCTACGTACACGAAGGTGGCGAATACGACATCAAGCGCGTCAAGTTAGTGGGTGCGGATGGACGCGAGATTGAAGCCGAGTTAGCCGCGATTCCCGTGGTCGATACAGGCGAAATATCGGGAGATTTAATCAACCTGCGCCTTTATTCAAGCAATACAGCAGCAAACTGTTGCACCGTCTTGTGTTCTGAAACTGGCGGCTGTATGCGGATGGAAGCAGGTGGTGTGGCACAAACCTGCGAAACGCGCCAAGTTACGGCATTATTCGACCAAAAAGCCGAATTCTTGCTTTCTCAACAGCTACAGCGCATGGGACGCGAGGTACTTTACGAAGAAAGTATGGCTGTGGCAACGCAAGTTTTAAAGTTGGCTAATGGCTAATGGCTAATGGCTAATTGGTAATGGGTAATGAAAATTACAATTAGCAATTAGCAATTAGCAATGAGCAATTACCAATGACAATCGCGATCGCAGGCACAAGCAGCGGGGTGGGCAAAACAACGGTAACGCTCGCCCTGCTGGCGTGTTTGAAGTATCGGGGTATACAGGTTCAATCTTTTAAAGTTGGCCCAGATTATATTGACCCGATGTTTCACCAGTACGTCACAGGTTGCCCTTGTCGCAATTTAGACCCGGTACTCACTGGGTCAGCTTACGTACAGCAATGTTTTATCCGTCACAGCCAAGGGGTGGAATTCGCTTTAGTAGAAGGCGTGATGGGGTTATTTGACGGAGTAGGTAATAACCAATTACCAATTACCAATTACCAATTACCCATTCCCTTTGCCAGTACTGCTCATATTGCCCGGTTGTTGGATTTGCCAGTATTGCTAGTCATAGATTGCAGTCGGTTATCGGGTTCGGTGGCTGCGATCGCCCACGGCTACCGCTCGTTTGACCCTAAAATTAAGCTAGCTGGCGTCGTGTTGAATCGAGTGGGAAGCGATCGCCACCTACAATTGCTCAAAGATGCCCTAGAACCCCTACAAATCCCCATCTTGGGCGTATTGCGAAGACAGGATAATATTAGTATCCCCGACCGACATCTAGGGTTAGTCCCCACAGGAGAACTATCGCAACTCGATGGTATTATCGACCAACTCGCCCACGTGGGAGAAAGTTGTTTTGATTGGGAACAACTATTACCATTGCTAGGGACTAGGGGAGCAGGTGAGCAAGGGAATGCTATAGGGGCGAGTCTATCACTGGGAGAGACAAGCTTACTAGAGTCACCTATCCGAATTGCTGTGGCACGCGATCGCGCCTTCAATTTCTACTATGCTGATAATCTAGACTTGCTGCAACAATTGGGTGCAGAATTAGTATTTTGGAGTCCGCTTACAGATAAAAAATTACCAGAAGGCATCCAAGGATTATATTTCGGCGGTGGTTTTCCCGAAGTATTTGCCCAACAACTAGCAGAAAATAAACTCGCTCGCGAATCAGTTTGCAATGCTATCTTGACAGGAATGCCAACTTATGCTGAGTGCGGCGGATTGATGTATTTATGCGAAAAAATTATCGATTTTGAGGATAAATATTGGTCGATGGTGGGAATATTACCTACAACTGCGGTAATGGGTGGGCGTTTAATATTAGGATATCGACAAGCAACAGTTTTGCAAGATAGTCCGATATTAAGTGCGGGTGCGACAGTTTGGGGACATGAGTTTCATCGTTCTCATCTATCTGAAAAGCCAAAAAAACCCTTATTTCAGGTAAGAGGATATCACAGTCCGGTGACAGAAGAAGGATGGCGACTGCATCAGGTTCATGCTTCTTATGTCCATCTTCACTTTGGTGCGCGTCCGGAGATGCCAAAACAGTTTCTACAGAATTGTTTGAGTATTTGTCTATAACTCAAGTTCGCGGTATACGATTTTGAATTCAGTTCCTCGCAGCTTTTCTTCACCTGTAATCCGGAAACCCCGTTTTTCGTAAAGGATCTGTGCAGTGGCTTGACTTGGATACGTTGATGTGTATAATCGCAAAAATTTCTTACCTGCCCCTCGTGCTTTTTCAATAGCAAAATCAACTAATTTACTGCCAATTCCTTGACCGCGACAAGCTGGTTCTACACAAGTCCAGCCTAACCAATAAGCTTCACGTTCATCTTTCCGAGTGGAATATAATCCTGTGGTTCCTATGACTTTCCTGGAATCATCATCAATAGCAATCCAGTAATTTGCTTCTGCAATCTCTGCTAAATAAAATAATATTTTATATAACCAGCTATTTTTGGCAAGGCTGCCACGAAATCCGATACTGGCTCTTTCTAAAAGTCTTTGGTTTGGAAAAACCTTATTGACCAGATTAATGGCATCATCAAGGGTTTCATGGGATAGAGGTTCAATATGCATAGTTGGTAAATTAATTGGCTCAGTTTGCTCTTTTGTGGCTATTTTATTCGCTGTGCAAACCAGCGGCGGATCAGTTCTACCTGAAAACGATAGCCTTCCTCAGTTTGCTCAATTAGCTGACGCTTCACAAGCAGATCCAAAGCGCTGTAGGAGTTATCTGGGAACTGACGTGATATTACCTTTTTGTTGACTGTTGCTCCTTCGCCTTTCGCTGCCAAAAAGCGCAGTATTTCTAACCCTGTTGTATTGACTTGGTTGCGTTCGATGTCAGCGAAGAAAAAACTGCCACTGGTTAGAGCTTTTGACACCGCTTTTTCTACGTCAGATGAAGTGGCTAATCGTCGGTCAGCTGGATATTGCTCATTCTTGAGGGCAACAATTTCAGCACAGAGTATTTGTACTAAGCAAGGGTGACAACGAGTCAGTTCCAATACTCGCTCAACGGCGTCAGTTTTATAATCCAGGGGAAAGTCTTTTACAGGTCGTTCAATTAGTTGACGTGCTTCTGCTTCGTTTAGGTAGCTAATATGCACCACCTGCACGTTGATAAGATAGCTAGCCCAGCGTTGAAACTCTTCTAGAGTATGAGAACCAGATAGCAGCACTTTGAAGCGGGGGCGATGTTGAATCAAGTGACGTAACATACCCAAAACGTCCCGCTCGTCAAAGCGTCCTTTGGCTATGGCGCTGTCTAATTCCTCGAACTCATCTAGGGCAAGCAGTGCTGTATTATCCTTTAATGCTTGTTCGACTTGATCGAGCCATTCGTCAAAACGAGTAAATGGGTCAGCTGCTAGCGCATCGCGAGTCAGTGGTGGCAGGTTCAAACCCCTTTGCTTACTCGCTGAGTTCACCATACCTCTAGCGATGTTGTAGAAAAAACCAGCATGGTCACTAGCTGATGAGGGTGACCCTTGCAAGTCTACAAACATGGGGATGATGGTATTAGGTAGCAGGTGCCCCAGATTGTAAAGAAGGGATGTTTTGCCCATACGCCGTTGACCGTAGAGTAGCAAGGGTGGGCGGCGTCGGTCTAGGAGTAATTGTTCGATGCGGGAGCTAATATCAGCACGTCCAGTAAAGATTTCCTGCTCTTCTGTAAGAGGTACGCCAATTACGTAAGGCGAGTCAATTTCTTGGCGGAGTTCGGAAGCTTGAGCCAGTTCGTCTACATGGTTGTTAATTATCTGACTCCAACAAGTGGGGACAGCTTGCAAACGGATGGCGTATTCCTTGTCACTGGCAATCAATTCTCTCGACAAAGTATCTAAACGGTTAGCAACAGCTTTGAGGGTTAAGCGTTGGTTGTAGGTCGTTACCTGATTTAAAGCTGCATCCACATCTTCACTAATATGACTGAAACTGCTTATTAGTACACCAACCAATGCTTCTAGTTCCAGATCTCCAGCAGTTAAGTCCGTATGAACCTGACGGATAGCTGTCAAATCAGTACAGCGTTCTATTTTCCTTGTATCCATTTCAATCAGCGCAGCTTTAGCAGCCCAGCGCTGAGGGCGAGTACTCAGGTACTTGATAGCAGCGTTTCCCTCGTCTGCGTTACGCTCCATCACTAAGACAAGGTGCTTGTCTAAACCCTTCAATGGTTGCTGCTGCAATTCATCCCAGAATGCCGAATGATAGCGCAATAAACTGTGTTTACTGTCGATACCCAGTTTGTCAAATTGATAGAGTAGACTGTTGACTATTTTTATCAAGGGGCAAATTACTATCAATCGCAATAGCTTCAGCATAGGTTTGATAACAACTGCTAAGCTGGCAGCCTTGCGTAAAATATTGCTAAATATTACTCCAATCGGCTCGTTAGGATGTATTTGCGAGCCAATACCTATGCAAATAAGTATGATAGCGAATGCGACCATTGCTACGCGCATTGACAGGGCAAATAGCAAGCCAAAAGCTATGCTAAGTGCGACGCTAATTACTACACCACTAGCTGTGCTAACCGCGATACCAAAAGCCAAGCCAAAAGCTATGCTGATTGCTATACCAACCACCACATAAAATGTTAAGTTTTCTCCTGACTTGCCCAATCCCCTCATCAGCAAGTTGAACGATAAGTTAAATAACAAAGGCAAGATCAAATATCCCTGAATCAACAGCCACCACAAAGCTGAATTCCGCCACTGCAAACGGCTCCACGATTGAGAGTCAGGGTGGAGAGCCGGGTCAATGCGAATTAGGTGGTTTCGCCAAGCTGAGGGATGAAAGAAAATCCACAACAGCAGTTGCAGGCTACCCACAATCCAAGCAGGGTGCTGCTCAGGCGAATCAGTGTAGGCATTCCGTGGAACATTAGGCGAACTCATTAGCCCTCCAACAACTGTTTATACTGGGATATCTGTTGCAATCCTTGCTCTTGCCAGTCATCCGTTTCCCCATCTTCCAAACTGAACAGGCGTTCTCTACAAAGAATTTGTACCAGAAGAGGCCAGCATTGGCTTTGGGCGAGAATCCACTCTACATCCTGAGTAGAAAAAGGTATGGGCGAACTGGCTATCAACTCACGTGCTTCTGCCTCCGTCAGCGCACCCAAAGTTGCCGTGTATCCAAAAATGTTGAAAAAAGGGGAACTATGCCCTGTGTTGTGAGCCAGTTCAACAGGTAATTCAGCAGTAGCCAAGACAAAGGCCAAATTCCCCCCAGTATGATTAGTTGCTAAAGACCGTAAGCTTTCCCAAAATCCATCATCTAATTCCGGACAGCGTTGTAAACCTACAGCAATCTCGTCGAGTAAGATGACTGTAGGCTGATCTAAATTACTGCTCACCACATCCATAAATCTATCCAAGTCGCAAGGGTTAGGTACTGGCATTTTTAGGCATTCTAAAATGTACCGCAGCAGCCCTTCCCGATTCTGCCGTCGCGCATCTTGAAAGTCTACGAATATCCAACAATAGTTTTTTGGATGGGGCAACCAGTCAGATTTTTGACCGGGGCGCAACTGTTCTGTTGGCGTGGTGGTAATGTTTTTTAAGTAGTGCAGCAGAGAAGTTTTGCCGCTGCGCTTTTTGCCGATAATGGCAGCATTTTGCAGGGGACGACGTTTCAGTAAATCAAAAAGCCGTTTAAGTTCCTTCTGCCGCCCAAAAAAGCAGCGCGGATCGGTGATAGGAGAGCCAGTTATAAACGGGGAAGTTTCTCTATCTTCCCTATTTTGCGGTGGGTTGGCAGACGCAAAAACATAGTCACCCTTCTCCAGTGTTAGCCCAAGCGCCTTAAACACAAGTTCTAGAGAGCTTTTTTGGACTCCTTGACCCCGCAGCACCTTCGTGACTGTATCACGATGTAAGGTTTCGCCGTTAAGTTTAAGTTGAATTTTTTCAACAATCTTACTGACGACGTTTTTTTCACTGCTGATGCCTAACCGATTTATCTCAGTCTCAAGCTTCTGCCGTCCTTGGGGGGTCAGTATCAAACCGCGATCGCGCTGCTGCGTCCGTGAATTCATTAATCGGCGAAGTTTAACGTTGGGGTGACGATATTCCCGAACTTAAGGAAGATAGAGATAGTCTATAGGAACTTAAGCCAGTAAACCAAGTCTGCCGCCGCTCTCAGCGTCCCAGGCTAAAAAGCTAGCTGGGACTAGCATCGCCAAGTTGATCGCTCAAAACCGAAAAAGTTCTTGCCTATCGTCTTCAGAGTCGTCCCAAAGCTGTTTCAGCAGGTAGAAGATAGGCATTGTAGAGTTTAAAAAATTGAAATGCTTCTTAATAATTCAAATAGTAACCAGCCCTTCGCTTCTGATGATTACCCAGAAATGGAGCGAGATGTTATTCAAGAACGTTTGCGTCAAGCTAAATTCAGTTTTAACGCGACTCTTGGGTTAACAATAGTAAGTGCTTCAATCAGTATTTTAGGTATTGGACTGTTGTTTTCGGGAAAAGTCCCAGAAGGAACAGTTACCACCGCTGGCGGGTTAACATCAAACATTGTCAGCGTTCAGTTACTCAAGTTTACAAAAGAAACGAACGACAGACTCGATCGCTTAGCCAAAGAATTCAAAGAGGAAGATTGATTCGAGTATAACTGCTGCGGCGCTTAAGCGCCTACTACGAACGGACTACGAACGGTGCGATCGCATCCGACCCCAAAATCCAGCCGGGGCGATCGCCCTATAAAATAAAGATGTGGAAACCAGGCACATTATGCAGCGAGATCAAGTACTAGCCATTCTCACCGAACACCAAGAAGCAATCAAAAACTATGGAGTCAAATCCCTTGCTATCTTTGGCTCAGTAGCGCGAGATGAAGCCAAACCAGACAGGGACGTAAATATATTAGTCGAATTCGAGGGAACAGTTACTTTTGACCGCTATATGGACTTAAAATTTTACCTCGAAGACCAACTGGGAAGGCGAGTAGACTTAGTAAGCCATAAAATGCTCAAACCCCAAATTCGCCAAAATGTAGAACAGGAGGCGATTCTTGTCCCGTAGTCTTCGCCTTTACCAAAAAAATGGGTTGTTAGCCTCCCCCTTCCAGGGGGAATTTAAATGCTAAAATGTAGTTGGTTTCAGGTAGCAAATCCGCCAATAAGTGCCCGACAAATATGGCCCAAACAGTGCCATACGACAGTTGGGGAAATATAAAAGACCACGAACAACGATAACTCGTAAAACAGTGCAGTAAGTCTTCAACAAGACTGAATGATAAAAAGAAAAAACTTGGAGTAATCCGCGTACCGTGGGGCACTAAGGGTAGTACCCAGCAAATGGGTAAACGCTTGGAGAGTAGTCCATTCTCTTAGGGCGTCTAGATATCAAGTGATATTCTAGTAGGCGCGGAATAGACATAATCGTTTAAGACCTAAGTAGGGGTAACTTGAAAGGGCAGCGATCAGCTCAAGAATCTCCGCAGTTTTAGGGCGGAGAGTTGTCAACTAGAAGACATGCTCACCAGTGGTGCTAAACTAATCCGCTACACCCAAGGCATGACTTTTGAGGAATTCATCGCCGATGAACGTACCTTTGATGCAGTGGTACGCAACTTACAAATTATTGGCGAAGCTGTCAAAAACATCCCCAGTCAAATTCGAGATCGCTACACAGAATCCCCAGTGATTTACTACCGGGGGTAGACCTGCCACGATTTTTTGGGTTACTCAATAAGCGCGTTTGGCGTTTGGCGAGTTCGGCTGTAAAGAATTAGCGGGTTTTGCATCCCGCGGATAATTAGAGACGCGAACAAGAAACGAAGGTCTGCTATTGGTCTCTCTCTAGGCATCCTTTGCAGCTTGCCAAGAACTGGTTTTGTATCTGGGATGGTAGGATATCGTTCTATAGGATTGCCAGAAACGCTGTAAGTCACATTATCTTGTTCAAATAAGTGGCTTTGAATTTCCAGAACTTGTCTAATAACGCGCTCTCCCTCAGCTAAATTCCTGCAAAGCAATTGGAGTTGATACCCTTTTTCCCAATCGCAGTAACTTACCATATCCTTACCTTTACGCTAAACAAATCCATCGTTAGCACCAAAAAGAGATTTAATCCGATTTGCCAGGGTTCGCGCTTCCGCTTCTGAAATATCGTTGTCTGTACCAACGTTCATTAAACGAAACCCAATCTGTCCTTCTACTGGAGAATAACTTTCTTCTACATCTTCTAAATCTTCCATAAAGTAAAGGGTTACTTTAGGTTTGTGTCTTCGCCGTGTTGAAATCTTGTCAAGATTACTAAATATGTGTATTTCCTTGCCTTTGATTATATTAAACAACTGAACGCGCATATCCATCGTCGAAGCACTATCACTATCTTTAATCAGGCAAGCCTTTTTTAAACCAGCCTTGGCAGGTATATTGCGAATATCTTCAATGTTTTCAGGCACGTCAACATTCCGAAATAACTCATTAACTTGCTGATTGTGGATTTGACGGTAAATAGATTGCAGGTGTTCAAAATCGTTCATGGTTTTAAATCAGATGGTTGAATCGTAGTACTTTGGGATTTAGCTTTCTTGTCTGCTTCTGTCTCGGTTTTATTGCCAAATAAATCAGCAACAGCTTGATTAAATTTCTGACGCTGTTCGCGCATTTCAATTACTGTATATTGAATATTTTTGACTTCAGATACAGCAGAAGAAAGGCTGCTAGCTGCTTCATCTGTATATTCTGAATTAGTCCATTTAACTTTGTTTGGCAAGCAGTAGCTGCACTAATTTGTTATGGGAACCAATTAAACGCATTTTCAAACAGCCAGCAGCTCTTAATGCATTGCCAATTTTTCCAGTCATTTGGGTTCCTAATTCCATTATTGAACGAGTTGAATCAATAATGGTTTGGATTGAGTTAATCACATTCGCTGCTGCTTGATAAATGTTGTTTAGCTTTTTCCAGGTTGTTTTAGTTTTAGTCCAGTTTTCAGCACCTAAAATACTTGACATAATTAAAGAGGGAATAGGGAACGGGGAACAGGGAACAGGGGGTTTGGGATGGGGATTTATACCAAAGAGGGAACAGGGAACGGGGAAGAGGAAACAGGGAACGGGGAAGAGGAAACAGGGAACGGGGAAGAGGAAACAGGAAAAACTGTTCCCTTTTCCCTCTTCCCTCTTCCCTTATTTGATGAAACATACCACTTATGGAAGTGGGGGTCTCTTACTCCCGGATAGGGAACAGGAAATAGGAAAAACTGTTCCCTGTTCCCTATTCCCTGTTCCCTTCTTCGATGAATCTGCGTGCTTGAAAACTACATCAAAAACATTAAATTATTCACCATCCGCATCGATTAATCCTATTACTTGAATTCCCGTGTTAAGAATTTTTGCTACAGTTTGTACTACGTTGCTAGACAGCATCGCTGCATGCAACAATAGGAGAAAAGATAGTGCGTCCAACAATGGGCAAGCGCAACCACTTCGCCCATCTATCAAGTCGCTTTGTTATTTCCTCAAAAATCTCTTGAAGTCTGTTAAAAGTTCGATTGACTGCACTGCCTACATCATCTAGTTTTGTGCTAACATTGTTAACCGTACCAGCATCATCATCTAATTTATTAGCAACGTTTTGTACGCGGGTTGCAGTAGGATTTACAGTAGTTATTACATTGGTTAAACCCGCTGCCAAATCATCTTCTTTAGTCAGTTGCTGTAGATTGAACTACGTTAGAAACTGAATTGACTGTGGTCGCAGTTGTTTGAGTGGTCGCATTTATTGTGTTAATTGGTGGCTTTAATTCGTTGATATTAGCAGTGATTGTTAAGTTAGCATGCGTTACTTGTGCTGGCAGATTTGTATTTGTTGCCAACAGACGCAATGCAACTATAATGGGACTAAAATCGCCAGTCATTCTTTTTGTTTCCTCTCCTTATTCAATAATTTGATGACGCCTATTTATGATTCGCGGCAAGTCTTCAAGTAACTCAAAATCAAGCAAGCTAGGAGCGACAGTTATTCTCTCTCCAGGCAGGGTTTGAATTCTAATATCATCTATACCCCAAACATAAGGATTGGAAAAATAAGGCGAACTTAATATTGGGTTAATTGATTCGTAAAAACCTGTAGTGCCAGGATGCATGTAAGTAATTTGTGAATTTATTTGAGTAAGATTCCAAGCGATCCTAGAATCAAATTGAGGAAAAGAAAGCTTTAGATTTGGGTAGGAAAAAACAATAAATTGATAACCGCCAGCGCTCGGGTTTATGTCTGGAGAATTTCTTCCTGTGACTGGCGTATATTCAAGACCGTTGTTTGTTCGTACTGTGTGACAGTATACAGAAAAAGCTACTTGTACGGTGTCGGGGGGAATATTTAAAACAAAGCCATCCATCTTTTCACCAACATTTGGTTTAGTTCGTTGAATAGACTTTCTCTGTGTTTCTAGAAGATTTATAACAATCCGCCACTTGCGTCAAAGTTCTTTAACAAACCTGATAATTTGGTCGCTAAGAAAATCAGAAGCCTCATTTAAACCAGGGAAAGCAATATCATTAAAACCTCGTTTAATTTGTTCTAACTTATCGTTGATTCGACGAGAAGCATCTAGATATTGACGTAAGGGGGAACGTGGCGGTTGTGGCGGATGGGGAAGAGTGGGTCTGCTTGGTAATGGAAAAGAAGATCTTCCACCCCGCTTAAAAGGAGCGATGCTGTGACCTGGTAGTTTTTGGCGAGGTCGCGGTGGAGGATTGCACCGTAAAGTATTTCCGCCAAATCCACGTCCGCTGGGATTGGGTGTTTGGCTTCTCTGGCGCAGGGTACTTCCCCTAAAATTACGTCCACTGGGTTCGTTTCCTCTGGACGCCAATTGACGGCGTGCAATTGGGACACCAAATCTCAGAGTTTTACGAATCAGTACTCCAACAGCCATCAAACTGACTCCATAATTTCAACAGTTGCCGTGCCAGATGCAACGATTGCAGAAATCGCACCAAAGTAATTAATCTCGCGAATATTCAGAACGTGACTCGACGCACCTGGATTTAAACCAATACCCGCAAGAGCAATCGCACTCGTACCGTAGTTGAGATCAACGATCGCCCTTCCCCGATTAACAATCGTCACCAGCTGGCGGTCTTGATTGGCAGGTACGATGATTGAGCTAGTAGCGGTCACAGTAACGCTGCCTTGGGTACTTTGAACGATGCGGTAAGCTTCTGTACTCGGCGCAACTTCACCAGCGACCAACCACAAGCTAACTTGGTCGCTGCCACTGAGTGCACCCGACCCGGCGATGTCTTCCACCTTCGCCCACAGTTTCGTTCCTGGGGCAAGCACCAGGTTCTCCAAATTGGTCAGGCGAACAACGATATCCTCTTCATATGCCGGTCGTGAATTCCAAAGTGCGACGCGGGTTCTGAGGATGCGTAAGTCGCTTCCCGGAAGCGATTGGTAAATTCCCAAGTACTTGGCAGGATGGTTGCGAATCAGTTCCTGATAGCGGCGATCGCGCTGCATCTCGGTTTCCAGGTCAAGCGCTGGTGGGACAGCAGGGAGAGGTGCAATCGAAGTTATATTTACCGTCGCTATAAAATCAGCAACGTAACCATTTAAGCCAGTACCCGGGGAATAAACCTCGACAAAGTTTGTACCGTTGCTGGCAGTTAGATTATAGCGCGTAGCGCTGGTGTAGTTACAAAGTAGAATGGAGTAAATTATATGGGAGGAGAGAAATTCTGATGGCTCACGCATATAGTCAAGACCTGCGGATACGAGCGCTAGACCTGATAAAAGGGGGAATGTCAATTAGTCGAGTTAGTCAGATACTTAAGATTAGCCGCCCAACTATTTATCGGTGGATAGAGCAGTTTGAGATTAGCGGTTATCCGGCTCCCTCCAAGAGCATACCACCTCCTCAAATGTCTAAAATAAAAGACTCACGAAAAATTTAAAGAAGTGGTAGATAACAACGGTGATAAAACCCAAAAAGAACTAGCACAACTCTGGGGAAATATCAGCCAACAGACAATAAGCAGGGGATTAAAAAAACTGGGTTATACCCGCAAAAAAAAACTTATAGCTATCAAGAACGGTGTGAAGAATCTAGAAGTAGATTCCGGGAAAAATTAGCGCATCAGCCATAAGACTTGATTTATATGGACGAGAGCGGAATTGATAGTAATGAAAATTATCCCTATGGCTGGAGTAAAAAGGGACAAAGATTTCACAGTTCACGACCTGGATTTCGTCGAGATAGGTTGAGTATTATCGGCGCTTTGTGCAAAAACAAACTATTAGATACGATGGTATATCAGGGATATTGATAAGCCAAAATTATTGAGGGGTGGTTGCGTCATTTTTTGTTGCCTAAACTGCGACCGGGAAAAGTAATTATTATGGATAATGCTCGCTTTCATAACTTTGATAATGGCAACTGAAACAACAACAACGAAAACTCCAAGAAAAACAGCAGTTGATAGAAGAGCAGCAACAGGAGATTGAAAAGTTAAAAGAAGCATTAGACAAGCTAAAAAACCGCAACTCATCAAACAGTTCTACTCCCCCATCAGCAGACCTGCTCAAAAAGCCCAGCGACAAAAGTAAGCGAAAAAAAGGGAAAAAGCGCGGCTCCAAATACGACCATCCAGGCAAAACGCGCTTCGGGATTTGGTGAGCCTGACCAAATCATAGAGCTAGAACTAGAAACTTGTCCGGTTTGTCAGGCAGCAGTTACGCCAGTTACAGCAGCACCCCGTAAAGTACAACAAGTAGCCGAACTGATAGAGCAACCTGTAGAAATTAGAGAGTATCGTCGCCCTTTATGCCAGTGTAACGATTGTGGCCAGTCGGGATACTCTCAATTACCACCTGGAGTATGGGAAGGATTCAGCTACGGCGGCAGATTGTGTAGTGTGGTTGGTTGGCTAGGATATGGGGGTAACTTACAAGGCGCGAAAACAAGAATATTTTGTGGAACAGGTCTTGGGAGTACCCATCTCTCAAGGATCTCTAGCCTTGATGCAGCGTTACTTCCAAGAAAGCTGGCAGCCAATCTATCAGCAATGGTTGAGTTACGTGCAACAACCGGGTGTGGGCTGCCTTGATGAAACTACTTACTGTATTGATGGTATTAAGTATTGGTTATGGGTAGCCACCAGTGATAAAGTTTGTGTACTCCTCGACGCTCCCACCCGCAGTAGTGCCGAACTTAAACAGCTATTGGGAGAAGACTTTGAAGGTATTCTTAGTAGTGATTGTTTCAGTGCTTACAACCCCCAGTCAGCAGCAGCTAAACAGAAATGTTTGACCCACCACCGAACGAGATTTAGAAGCAGTGAACTACTCACACTGCCCTAGCGGGTCAGTGTGAGCTTCTGCAATTCTCGAAAGAATCGCAGAACTTCCATCGCGGTACTATGAGTGTGTGACACCTTGATTTTCCCGCTACGGCTATTTATCGTCAGGTTAGAGTCGAGTGAAGAATCACTTCTCCACCCTCTCCTACAGAACCGGACTTGACAGTTTCCCATCATCCGGCTCCTCAATAACTCGGTTCTTTATCAAGAATACCTAAACTACCATCGTTGGCAGTCT
>NZ_JBHFNP010000363.1:0-5272 GCF_041929235.1 Microseira sp. BLCC-F43 | reverse complement strand
GGGGACGATAATTTATTGACCTAAATACCCTTTTCGGCAGATGCGGATTTCGGCGCAAATTTATCATACCTTTCCACAATATGAATATTTGGCCTTTGCACTAACCGAGTGTAAAACCTTGTAAAGTTAGTATGAAATCAGTAATCTTACTGATGAAATTTCAGTTGTACCTATTATTACTTAAATCGGTTTGATGTTAACCGATTCTGAAATCCGTAATTTCACTGTTGAGGTACTTACAGGTATAAGTCATAATACTTATAAAGGGTAGCATCTAAACTTCTAGAAGGATCTAGTTTTTATCGTGTTTGCCAACCAGTAGAATGTAAGCCCGCAGGTTAAAGCCAAAGGCGTTTAAATTAAGGGTTGGCATCATCCATTTCGCAACTCAGAGTATCAGTATCTTTTGCTTGCGCGATCGCAACTACCCGTAAACATGGGTATGAAAGCAGAAGTAATATCCCCCATCTTGTTACTACGTCTCGACTGGTAGCGAAACTTTCTTATGACTTCTCAGTTGGGTGCTCCTTGTCCGTTTTTGGCAGGACCGATGATTGAAAAGCCCCAGCATTTTGTTGGGCGCGAAGCTGAATTAGACTACATTACCTCGCGAATAATGGGTATCGGGTCTAGCAGCATTAACGTTGTGGGCAAACAGGGAATGGGAAAATCTTCTCTGCTTTATCGCTTTTGCCAGATTTACGAACAGCGGGTAGAAAATCCCCGCCGTTTTATAGTAATTTACCTGAATTTGCAAGAATCTCATTGTCGGCGGGAAAATGCCTTCTATCTGGCAGCTGCGCGACAATTGCTCAATCACCCCTTGGTGAAAGCAAAACCAGAATTAATGAGACCCTGGAAGAATATTAAATTTTTGGATCGCCAAAGCTTTTCAGGGGCAATCGGAGAGTGGAAACGGCAGGGATTATTCCCTGTGCTTTGCCTGGATGATTTTGAAGCGTTGTTTCGTTATCCAAAACATTTTAACGATGGTTTTTTTGACAATTTGCGGTTTTTGATCAACAGCAATATCTTGAGGCTGGTGGTAGCTTCCCACAGAAAGCTAGATTTTTACCAGCGTCGGTATAAGCTGACTTCTTCTTTTTTCAATGGCTTTGAACAAGTTCTGCCTTTGGGGGAATTGACAGAAGAAGAAGCATGGGAACTGGTAAGCTTGCCTGAGAGAATCGGGGCAAAGGCTGCATTAAGTACGGAAGAGCAACACCTTGCTAGAGAATGGGGTGGTGGGCATCCTTTTTTATTGCAACTGGCAGCAAGTTTATTGTGGGAGGCGCATCAACAAGGGCTTGATGTAAGTTGGGCGCAAGCTAAGTTTGAACAAGTTGCCCGTCGCATACCAAAGCCGCTTTGGAAAATACCCCCATATTTAGACGAATTTGTCAGAAGTTATGGCTCTGTGGGGATGGTTATCCTGTTAGTTTTGTTTGGCATAGGTGTTTTGCACCAAACTCAGGTATTCGGCTTGCTGCAAAAATAAAAGAATCCGGGTTTCTTAAAGAAACCCGGATTCTTAATGCAACAATGACTGCGCCCCATCAATCCAAATTTTCGTACCGCTGATGTGACTTGCAGCATCCGATGCTAAAATTGATTAAACTCAGCAAGGCTGTTGCCAGCCCTGCTGGTCTTCAAAACCGTGCTTGCAGATTTCTCTGCACACGGCGCATCAATGTTTTGGTGTTTGTCAAACACACTTCGCACTATCTCTAGCCGTTTTGACATTGTGGCAGTGTCTATGGAGAAGTTGTAGGTTTTGGTATTCGTCTTTCCCTTTTTGGGAACGAGGAACTTTATGGTCTACTTCCAAAACATCTCCTTCCCGGAAGTGCAGTCCACACTCTGCACATCTACCCTTTTGTTTCTTGAGTAGTGTTGCTACTCTTTTGTTTGTTTCCGGGTGTTGCCCCATTCTTTTACCCCAGTAAATCCAATCTCCGTCGTATGGGGATTTCTCTCCTTGAACTTTGATGTGCCTCACGATGGGGGTTTTATCATGTTCGGATAGACGGACGGCTTGATCTCCGGTAGTTCTGAAGAACCACCCTGTCTTGTCACAATCCCAGTATTTGCTAGATATCCAGTATTGCGATTTATGTGGGTGACGGTGTTGGGCCCAATTACGAAGTTGTCGATAAAGCCATGAATCTAGACTGGTGAAAACATCTTTACTTACCACTGTGGAATAGTAATTCGACCAACCTCTAATTACTGGGTTTAATTCATCAATCAGAGCTTCCTGGGAGGACGCTTTATGGGTTTTGATAATTTTAGCCAGCTTCTTTTGGTGGCGACTGATGTTTTCCTGACTTGGTTTGATGATGGTTTTGTAACCCAGTTTTTCTCCTCTGGTATCACAACCTGATTGGGTTTTACCTACGGGGTATTGCCTAATTGTGAACCCTAAGAAGTTAAATCCCTTATGCCCTTCATGAACATGAAGGGTGTGAGTGATTTTGGTCTGACTGGGTTTCAATTCCAGACCCATGTTTGCTAGCCTACTCTCAATTAGCTGTTTACATTGATCAATCACTTCCAGTTTTGGATGCAAAACCACCAGGTCGTCTGCATATCTAATCAGGTTGAGATCCTTTTGGTTGTCTTTCTTTCTACCTGGTAAAGTAGAGGCATATCTATTGATTTCCTCTTCTTTACCGTGAAGGGCAATGTTAGCCAAAAGTGGAGAAATTACGCCCCCTTGTGGTGTTCCCATTTCTGTTGGAAATAGTTCTCCATTATCCAGCACGCCGGACTTGAGCCAAGCTTTGATTTGCCTTCTAATAGAGGGGAACGTATTCAGCTTTTCTAGCAATTTACTGTGGTTGATGCTGTCAAAACATTTGCTTATATCCGCATCTAACACGTATTTTGCTTTGCGGCTGATGGCACCAAAGATGGCTGCGATTGCATCATGGGCTTCGCGCCCTGGTCGGAATCCCATTGAGTTTGGCTCGAATATTGCCTCCCATTGGGGTTCTAGTGCTTGTTTTACCAATGCTTGTAAAGCACGGTCTGTCATCGTTGGAATTCCTAGTGGGCGTTTCTCCGGCGTTCCGGGCTTGGGAATCCAAACCCTTCTGGTCGGTTTGGCCTTACAGGATAGTTTCAAATTGTTAACCAATTCGATTCTTTGTTCTGGTTTGAGGGATTTTACTTTGTCTACCCCAGCAGTTTTCTGTCCTTGGTTATCTTGCGTGACTCGACGGACAGCCAAGCATTTTGCTGACCTGGATTTCATCAATGTCTTTTGGAGCTTTTTAACTGCCTTGACATCTCCACGTTGCGAGGCTTTGAATATGCGCTTTTGCAGCTTAAAGACCTTTTTCTCCAGCTTTCGCCAGGGAATGTCTTTCGATTCCATCATCGGTTTTTGATTCCGTGCTTTAGACATATAGACTGCTACTTGTTCCTATTCATTCCAAAACATCGTGTCTACGTCTGCATATCTCAAGCATTACCTTGAGCCTTAGCTTCAAAGACAATCTTTCCACCTTGTAACATCCGGTTAGCACCTACTCAAAATCGACCATTTTGAGAGTATACAAGGGGGTTACTTCGTTCCTGACAACCGTTGGTATGAACTTTTAGGATGATACTCTTTGCCGGGTTTAGTGGGAGTGCTAACTGGTCAGTAGTGTAGCCGCCAGTCCCTTATCCTTTGCCTTTTGGCTCTAGCCTATCAGCCTTATTTGGCTAGTTACTGGTGACGACAATTTAATCGGATCTTGGCTTGCGCTATCCATGAGTTCTTGCTCGATGGGAACCAGCTTAGGCTGCCAGCTTTACCACCTTTTCACCCCGCTTTACGGATTGATGGCTAGTCGCTACCGTAGGGGTGATGCTTTAACTCCTGCACCTGGAGAGAAGGACTTTCACCTTCACGGTTATCAAGTTGTCAAGGTTCTCACCAAGCCATCCGTCCCTGAGCATTGCTACTCATTTGGGATGAACGAATCGCACACACTCCCCGCGCCTGTTGGTACGGGGATTCTTAAGATCTTTCAATCTTAATATCGCTATTTCTAGGGTTCTCCGGGCTCACCACATTTGCCACCAGGGCGTGGTGATTTCTCCTGACAATTTTTGGGCGAAGAGAACCAATAGGCTCGGGCTTTCGCGGATTCCCCAAGTACCATTCCAACGCCTTCTCGGATAGCTTCGGTAGCAAAATCTCCTCATGTGGTGTCCCTCCACACGGGCAGGTATTTCTCCATCACGATTACTGGAATATTTGGTGTTGATTTTAATTGCGACCTTGGTGGAGTCGAGTAGAAAGTCGCCTTTCTACCCGCTGCTTCAAAACCGGACGTGAAACTTTCGCTTCATCCTGCGCCTCAATCAAATGGCTCTATGTCATGAGTACCAAGACTTCCATCAGTGGTTGTCTTTGTGTCATGGCAATGTCTGTGAAGGGCTTGAAGGTTGGTATATAGGTTTTTTCCTCCTTTAGCTAATGGTTCAATATGGTCAATTTCTATCAATTCCCCTGGCTTGAAAGATAGCAGTGATTGCATTTCCCCTGTTGTCTCTTCAGTAGCGTTGCTAATTTTGTAGAGACTTCTGGGCTTCTGCCCATGGGTGTACTCGAGTATATCCAATTTCCATCGTCAGGGCTTCTTGTTCCTTGAACCTTAGTGAAAACCTTTATTGAGGTTTTTGAATGTTTTTCAAGTGTTAGCCCTTCGTTGGTACTAAAACACCAGTTATCATTTCCGACTGTGTGCCAGTATTTATCTGATATTTGGTGTTGATTGGAGTGTATGTTTCTACGCCTTGCCCAAGCAAGGAGCTTTTGGTACAACAGAAAATCCATCCGTTTAAAAACTTTTTTAATTGAAACTTTTGAGTATTAGTTACACCATCCCCTAATAACTGAGTTCAACTCAGTTATTAATACTGCTTGTGGTTTGGTGAGGTTTTTATCTACTATTTCAGCCATTTTCTTTGGGTGGACTCTCTGTTTTTCCTGGCTCGGGGTGATTTGTGTTAAATCCTAATATTTTTCCTGAGGAATTGGTGGCGCTGCGGTAATTCCCTGACAAAGCTTGTTGAATATGGAATCCCAGGAAATCCAACCCTATATTGCCGTTGTACTCATTGAGGGTGTGGGTTGTTTTTGTTTGACTGGGTTTTAATTCCAGTCCCATTCCTTTGAGCCATTCGGATATTATCTTTTGGCATTGAGTCACCACGTTTATATCTTCGTGTATGACTACAAAGTCGTCTGCGTATCTTATGAAACTCAGCGACTTTA
>NZ_JBHFNP010000362.1:0-4043 GCF_041929235.1 Microseira sp. BLCC-F43 | reverse complement strand
GGTTTTGGTTGTTGTCGAGTCGCAAGACCGGGCTTCATCCAAGCGAAAGCGTTAACTCGGATTGACCAAAAGTTACACCGCCGACTTATACTTAGCTCCTTTTCCCTCTGGGTAGGTTTGTCTAGGTTTTTCCAAGCGGTGGCAACACTCGAAACCGAGATAACTTAGTTTCTGTGGAGGTGAAAGTCCTCCTCCTGAAGTGTCCAGGTAACAGCATCACCCCCAGTCATGGAGAGGGTAGCACCGCCACAACTGAAGCGGGGTGAAAACCGGATAAGCCACCAGCCTGAAATGTAGTGAAACCGGGAGCATCTGGGGCAGAACAGCGAAAGCGAACTCTCGTACAAACCGTCGTCATTGTCAACTTGCGGAATAAGGCTAATACGCAGGGAGCGAAATATGCTCACGGGAACGGTAGATAGCAGCTTGTCCTACTGACTATTGACACCTACCAAAACCAGGCGGATTGAGAGGTTCTACAACCAGTACCAACGGAAACTAGGAACGAGTTAAACCAGGGGAACGGCTCTCCAGAATCGGTCGAATTATGGAGTAGTAGCTAGCGTAAGCCGCCCTTGGAAGGATTGAGTCAGAAGCCAACGCCCCTCTGTAATGGAGAGGATATGCTGACAGACTCACTGCTGTGTGAAAGATACGTTCGCTTTAGTTCGAGTGAATATCTCCAAAACGGAGATTACATCACAAGTGGAATGGAAAGATGTGAACTGGCGAAAAGCCGAGTTCGCAGTTTTCCAGCTCCTCTCATCGGATTTATCGCGCTTCACAACGTGGAGATGTTCAAACAGTTAGACGGCTCCAAAAGAATCTAGCCCAATCCTGGTCTGCGAAACTAATCGCCGTGCGTCGGGTAACTCAGGACAATAAAGGTCGTGCTACGGCTGGAGTAGACGGGGTAAAATCCTTAACACCTCCAGCACGATTAGTACTGGCTAAAAACCTGAAATTAGATGGGAAATCATCACCGACTCGAAGCGTTTGGATTCCCAAACCTGGAAAGCCGGAAAAACGAGGACTCTCAATCCCAACAATTGAGGAAAGAGCAAAACAAACGCTACTTAAAATGGCTTTATATCCAGAATGGGAAGCACGTTTTGAATCAGAATCATACGGTTTTAGACCCGGCAGATATTGTCATGACGCAATCGCAGCAATCCGAACCTGCATCGCGCAAAAACAGAAGTATGTTTTGGCTGCTGACATTTGCAGGTTTTTTGACAAAATAAACCAGGCAAAACTGTTAGAAAAACTCAAGAATTTTCCCAGGGTCGAACGCCAGATTAAAGCGTGGATAAAATGGAGTAATAGACTTGAGTAGATGGGCAGAAAGGAAGGGATTTCAGAAGACATTGGAGGGTGTTCCGCAGGGTGGAAGTATCTCACCACTTTTAACGAACATTGCACTCCACGGTATGCAACAACCCATAGAAGAACAATTTCCCAGGGATAAAGCAAACAGAATCCGAAATACCAAAAGGTTATTCGGCAAAGAAGTGAAAGATCCAACGCTTATACGCTATGCAGATGACTTGGTTGTCATCTGCAAAGGATTAACTTACTGTGGTACAACAATGTCAGCGGATTATATCAGAATGTCTAGGGGAATTAGGGCTATAATTGAAACCGGAAAACCCTCGAATATTTCAGAGTCTAGAAGAACATGAACGAGAAAAACCTGGATTTAATTTTATAGGATTTTCTATCCGACAGTACCGAGTAGGGAAACACGATTCAGGTGAAACATCGAAAGGGAAAAAGCTGGGTTTCAAAACCATCATCAAACCCGACCAAGAAAAGCTCCAAGCTCATTACAGAACGCTCGATGAATACGTGGAAGAGAACAATAGCAGTAGTCAAGCTGCTCTAATCAGTTTCCTCAATCCAATTATCCGAGGTTGGAGTAACTACCAATCTCCTTGGAACTCAAAGGAAACGTTAAACAAACTCGACCACCTACTCTGGAGAAGACTGTATCGATGGGGGAAACGTCGCCACCCCAATCAGGGTAAAAAGTGGGTCGTCAGGAAATATTGGCGAACCATTGGCAACAATAACTGGGTCTTTGCAAGCTCTCGAAAAGAGCAAAATTCCTACAACCTCCTACTTCACTCGTCGTTCCCGGCGGGTCTGAGATGAACAAAAGTACAAGCAACACGCAGCCCTGACGATGGGGACTCAACTTACTCGAGCGTTAGAATGGGCGAAAACTACAAATATCTGGAACCGCAGAAAGCAAGACTGCTCAAGCGGCAGAAAGGTAAATGCGCTCATTGTGGAGTCAATTTCAACCCAGGTGAATCAATCGAAAAACACCACTTAAACCCCAGAGCTAAGGGTGGAAATAACGCTGATAAAAACCTGGTCTTAGTCCATCTACATTGCCACGACCAAATTCACAGGCAATGTTCAAACTGAACCACGCTGAGGGATTTTCGCTAATTGGAGATGTCACTGGCATTGGTGACAGTCACACACTGAGGAGCCGAATGAATAGCGATATTCACGTTCGGTTCTGGAGCCTCGCAGGTAGGGCGACCTGCCTGCTTAGGTTAACAACAAACGGCTGGCGTTGACGGTCAGACGGCACTAACTCCTACACAAAGGGTGAAACTGGTCAAAAGTATGAGGAAATACACCCTATGGAAAGCCTGCCCAACTAAAAGGGTCTACATACCAAAAGCAAATGGAAAACAAAGACCACTAGGGATTCCAACAATCAGAGACCGAGTAGCACAAGCAGTTGTTAAAAATGCCTTAGAGCCTAGCTGGGAAGCGAGATTCGAGGAAAACAGTTATGGTTTTCGACCTGGCAGAAGCTGCCATGATGCCATGGAACAATGCCATCTTAGATTGAGCAAAGGGCGTGACACATGGGTTCTAGATGCTGACATTAAAGGGGCATTTGACAACATTAATCATGAATATATCCTCAAGACAATAGGGCAAACCCCTGGTCGAGAACTGATAAAACAATGGTTGAAAGCAGGTTATGTAGAAGCTGAGATATTCCATAAAACAGAAAGCGGAACGCCACAGGGGGGATTATCTCACCATTGTTAGCCAATATCGCCCTAGATGGCATGGAAAAGGTGTTATCCAAATACACCAAAACCAAAACCTATCAAAGCCAACATAAAAATGGTAAATACAAAGGGCAACAAAGAACTAGCAAGGTGAAGTCACCTAAATACGGATTCATCCGATACGCTGACGACTTTGTGGTTACTGCTGAAACGAAAGAGGATATCGAAGCTATAATCCCAGTCCTACAAGAATGGCTCTTGGAAAGAGGGCTAGAACTGAATAAGGATAAGACTAACATTGTTCATGTAGAACAGGGCTTCAACTTCTTAGGGTTCAATATCCGACAGTTCAATGGAAGTTGCTTCTGCTTTCCTCAGAAAGAAAAAATTATAAACTTTCTGAGAAATGTCAACCAATGGCTAAAAGCCAATCACAACGCCAAACCAGAAGCAATAATAAAACACCTCAATCCAATCCTCATAGGATGGGGAAACTACTACAAGTGTGGAGCAAGTAAACGGGTGTTTTCCTATGTAGACCATAAATTATGGAAAATGCTCTACAAATGGGGACTAAAAAGACATCCGAATAAAACAAAGGGATGGGTAGCCAAAAGGTACTTTAAAACCCTAAAAGGGCGGAAATGGAACTTTGCGGTACAAGTCAATGACCAACGCAAGGCTGAAAACTACATAGCCTTAAAATGGCTGGCGGACATCCCAATCGAACGCCATGTCAAAGTCAAAGGCTCATCATCCCCAGATGACCCAACCCTGAATCAATACTGGCATGACCGCAAAACCCGATACGGAAAAACCTATTGGGAAAAAGCTTCAAAGCTATACAAAGTAGCAGAAAACCATTCGTGACAGGTTAGCGCCACCTGAACTGGTCGTTTAGTACGGAGAGCCGACTCTCCTATAGCATTCACACCCTCTACCCTCACGTAAAAGGCTCAAAGCGAGTCCGGTCACATCTCAAGTAAGTAATGAACGAGATGG